>SUVZ01000010.1 GCA_015061765.1 Lentisphaerota bacterium | reverse complement strand
CCTTGACCGCCTCCTGATCGGCGGAAATGTTTCGAAGGCGGGGCTTGTCGCAGATCTGGAGGCGGTCAAGGCGGCCGGCATTGGAGGCATTCAGTTCTTTCATGGCCGTGGAGGCCGTTGGGAAGGGGTTTCAAGGCAGATTCAGTGTCTTGGACCGGAATGGGATGGTCTTGTGCGGTTCATAGCTGACGAATGTTCACGGCTTGGCCTTACCTTCAGGATGCAGAACTGTCCCGGATGGTCGATGAGCGGAGGCCCTTGGATTGCTCCGTCGAATGCGATGCGGCGGCTTGCGTTTTCCCGGAAGGATTTTACCAACGGCGTTTTTGACTCCGATATCCCCATCCCGGAGAATATGCGGGATCCTGGCAGCGATTGGCACGACATTGCCATGCTTGCGTTCCCGACACCGGCTGGCGATACCGGCGAATGCCTGAAGCCGTCGTCGGTAACCGTGAACGGCGGTGTGCGTACGTTTTGCTTTGAACGGCCTGTGACTGTTCGCTCCCTTGAGTTGCCTTCGCCTTCGCAGCTCCATCATCCGTGGAGTTACAATCCCGATACGCACGTCAGGCTGACCGCGCATACGGAAACCGGTGCTGTTGTCGTCTGTTCGGCGGACTACCCTCAAGGATGCTGGCAGGATAAGGTTCCTTTCACATTGGCGTGCGAGGAAGCGGTCGCGAAAAGGTGGACGCTTGACATTGCGGCTCCGCATTCCTTGAAGGTGCCGTTTGCACGTCTTTCGTCTGCGCCGCGCATGGAGAACTGGGAGGGGAAATCCGGACTGGTCCTGCGCGGATTTGTTTCGCGGCCTTCCCCCGCGCGCTGCGCGGATCAGATCGTTCCTTTGCGTAAAGTGCGAGAGGTTGCCGGGGGTGAGCGTTTGGGGCCGGGGTCTTGGACTGTGCTTAGGATCGGACATGTGAACACGAAGAAGAAAAACGGTCCTGCGCCTGCCGAGGCGACCGGATGGGAGTGCGACAAGCTGGATCCGCGAGGTGCCGAGGCGAATTTTGCGGGCTACATCGGAAGGCTTCTGGCTGGGCCTCTTGCCGTAGCCCGGCTGCATGGTGTTCTGATCGACAGCTGGGAATGCGAACGGCAGAATTGGACATGGCGCATGGAAGACTATTTCCGTTCGCGCAACGGCTATGGTGTGAGGTTCTACTTGCCGGCTCTCTTCGGGTGGATAATTGACGATGAGGCGGCGACTGACGCTTTCCTGCTCGACTGGCGCCGGACAATAGGCGAACTTATCTGCAGGAACTACTACGGTCGAATGTCGGAACTGGCCCATGCCAACGGGCTGGATATAACATGGGAGACGGCGCTGGGCGATGTCGTGCCGGGTGATCTTCTCGCGCACTGGAAAGATTGTGATGTTCCCATGTGCGAGTTCTGGCATCCGGCGACGCCGGATACCGGGCATGTCGGGCATCTCAACTTCAAGCCGGTGAAACCATGCGTCTCGGCTGCGCATCTCTATGGAAAGAGGCGGGTAGCGGCGGAAGCGTTCACCAGCCTGAAACTGACATGGAACGAATCTCTCCGCGAACTTAAGGAATCTGCGGTCCGCTATCTGTCTCGCGGGATTACGCATTTCGTGTTCCATACATTCACCCACAATCCCCATACGGACGGGAGGGCGCCCGGAACGAGTTTTGGTTCATTCATCGGAACTCCGTTCGTGCGCGGACAGACGTGGTGGGGGTTTATGCCCGGATTTACCGACTGGCTGGCGAATTGCGGTAATTTCCTCGAGCGAGGCCACCCTGTCGTGGACGTGCTTCGCTATCTTGGCGATGATGTGGGGCACAAGCCTGACGAGCTAGAGCCATTCCCGGCTGGATACAAGTGCGATTATCTGAATCAGGATGTTTTGATGACCCGTCTTTCGGTCAGTGACGGCTGTTTTGTTCTGCCTGACGGACTGCGCTACGCCCGTATCTGGATTCCGCAGGGAACGGTCCTTTCCGGCCGCACGGCCGAGCGACTTGAAACGTTGGCGGCGCAGGGCGGTGTCATCATGCGCGGAGACGCGACCGCCGCAGTGGAAGGGCTTTCGTTGCAGGTCGCGGCGGCGGACGGTACGCCATTGCAGGAAGATGTTGCGCAGAACCTGCTGTGGTATCATCGCAAGTATGGGGAGGCGGATCTGTATTTCCTTGCGGCTGAGACGAACGGATTTAGCGGTTGCGTATCCTTGAGGACGGAGGAAGGCCGTTGTCGGATATCTCTTGACCTTGCGCCGTCTGAGTCTGTGTGTGTAACGATTGCCAGAAACTGTGTGACGGGACTGCCTTTTGCGGGTCCGAAAGGGAAATCGATCGACCTTTCGTCGGATTGGACGCTCGCTTTCCCGTCAGGCTGGGGCGCTCCCGCATCGTTGCGGATGGACGGATTGTGCGCATGGAAGGATCTGAAGGGCGTTTCGGATGAGGGCCGTGCATTCTCGGGGACGGCGAGCTATACGCGCAGCGTTGACTTTGTCATGCCGTGTGCGGCCCGTGCGGTTCTTGATCTGGGGGAGGTGCGTGATGCCGCGCGCGTCTTCGTGAACGGTTGCGAAGTCGCAGCATTGTGGAGCCGCCCGTACCGGTGCGACATCGCTCCGTTTCTGAGATCTGGGCGAAATGTGCTGCGTGTTGATGTGACTTCGCCTTGGCATAACCGTCTGGCATACGACGCGAAACTTTCCCCGGAAAGCAGGAAGACGTGGACCGTCTGGAATGTCGGGCCGCGTACGCCTCCGTGCCTGAAGCCGGGCGTGAGTCTTGAGCCGTCGGGCCTGCTGGGACCGGTAAAATTGATCGTGGAACAAAAAGGGGGAAAAACAAAATGCAGTCAATGAGAACAGTTGCAATCATTATGGTGTTGCATACCTTTGGCGCGTGGACGGCGTTGAGCGCTGTTGACGTGAAACCTGCGTCGCCGAAAGACGTTTCGATAGAACTTGCGCACGATTCCGCGTATTCCTTTGCGGAAGGTCTGGACGCCACCATCGATTTCGTCTGCGACCTGGATCGCATAGGCAAGGCGAATTTCGCCAACCTTGTCACAAAAGGGAAGGACTACAAGGACGGCTATTCCGTGATGGTAAGAAAGGACGGTTCGCTTCTTGTATATCTGCGCGGCGTGCAGCCCGCCTACAAGATTGTCAGGCTCGGGCTGGAGTCCGGCAAACGCTATTCGCTCCGACTGTGCGAGACCAAGGGGTTGATGCGCATATTCGTAAACGGGAAGGAGGACGGGAGTTACGCTTTCACCGGTACGCGTGACATGGCGGATAATGTCGCTCCGCTTCGCATAGGCGGCAAAGGGCACTATGGATTCTCCGGTGAAATGTCGCGGGTGAAGATTGTGCCGATGGCGGAGAATCTGCCGCCGCAGTATATGCCGGAGAAGCGCCAGTCCCGCGCCGAGATCAGATGGGTGCGTCCGATATGCGTACAGAAGGATCGCTACATCGGCTGGCCGACCGTCACTCTCCTGTCGAATGGCGAGATCGCTGCGGTGTTTTCAGGTGATCGTCAAGGCCATGTGTGTCCGTACGGCAAGGTGCAGATGGTGCGATCGTCCGACGGCGGCGAAACGTGGACAGATCCCGAAACCATTGCCAATGACATACTCGACAATCGCGATGCCGGCATTCTGCAGTTCCCTGACGGTGAAATCCTTGTGACGTATTTCACGTCTGTCGCATATCTCACCGATCCCGCCGCGCATATCGACCGCCATCCGGAATACAGGTGGCATCATGAAAAGATCTCTCCTGCTCTCTTAAAGCAGTCGCTCGGATACTTTCGCATTTCATCCGTCGACGGCGGCAGGACATGGTCTCAACCCTGGCGGATGGGAAATGTCAGCCATGCTCCGCACGGGCCGATTCTTTTGAGGGACGGCAGGCTTCTCATGCTGGGCCGATCGTTCAGGGGCAGGCAGATTGACAGCGGTGAAGGACCGCTGCATCAGAGCATCATTTCGGCGTGGGCGTCGAATGATCGCGGGATGACCTGGAATTGCCTGTGTCCGCAAATCTCCGACATGGACGGCGAGAACTCCAGACCAAAGATGATGCACGAACCGCATGTGGTCGAGCTGGACGACGGCACGCTTGTGGGGCTTGTCCGCTACCATGGCCCTGACGGCGGTATGCGCCAGACGGAGTCGCGCGACGGCGGCCGCACATGGACGCCTCTTCACGCGACGGGGATGGTCGGGTTTCCACCGCATCTGATCAAACTTCCCGGCAACAGGCTTGTGTGCGTATATGGCCGCCGCAACCGGGAGATTGGCTTCGGCGAATTCGCCTGCGTTTCGGACGACGGCGGCAGGACGTGGGACGTCGAAAACGAGATCGCGCTCGCGCATTCGCACATTGGTGATCTCGGATATCCGGCATCGTGCCTTCTGCCGGACGGAGATATTCTTACGGTGTATTATCAGCAGCTTCGGCCGGGAGAGAAACCCTGCCTGATGGCTACAAAATGGCAAGTGACAAGGTAAAGGAGGTTGATATGGTACGTATAAATCTTTGTTTGGTTCAGGCTTTCCTGTTTGCGGCGGCGCTGCAGGCTCAATTCCCCGAGCCGCTGATACATTTCGGCATGGACGAGATGAGCGATGGAGTGATCGCCAATACAGGTACGGCGGAAGGTGCCGATTTAACTGTCGGTTCCAAATGTTCGCTTATAGACCGCAGTGTGAGCGGCAAGTCGCTTTTCTTCGGTGGTGTTCCTGGCGATGGTTCGCACGCAACTTTCACCTGTCCCGAACTTAAAAGCCGCACGGTTGCGTTTTGGATGTTCCGCGAAAACGCCGTCAGTCAGGCGCATGCGGGAAATCCCACTATTCTGCCTTGGCTGGTGGGCGGGGCGAGCCGTCTGCAGATCCGACTGGAGGAAAGCGCTGACCCGCAGCTTGGGAATGATGCCCTGGTGCCTTACATCGGCAGCGGGGCCGGTACCTATATGAGAGGATGTACGGCAGCGCATAGAGGTGCGTGGGTTCATTTGGCCATAACCATTTCTGTTGGCGACGAAACCAAGGTCTCGGATGAGGATACGGAATATGTTTATGATTGGAAGGTGTATGCCAACGGCGTTCTCAGCGCAGGCGGCCAGCGGGCCGTCGCCACGAACATCGCGGCTAAAGGTTATTGTTACCTTGGGAGCCTGTCCAACGGAACTCGTCCATTCTACGGTTCCATAGATGATTTCCGGATCTATGGAGAGGCGCTTGGCGATGAGCAGGTGTGGAATCTCTTTTCAGACGGTGCGGAGAACGTGTCGACATCCAAACTTGTGGGACATTGGCCTTTGGACGAATGGAGCGATGTGAATGGCGTCAATATCACGCCCGACATTTCGGGATACGGAAAAGCTCTTGAACTTTCAGCCAAAGTGACGAGAACCAATGGAGTTGACGGCAGCGCTGTACATTTCAGCGGTGAGGTAGGTTCTTACGCAAAGGTCAAACTCGCCAAGGAATGTTCTTCTTCGACGTGGGCGTTTTGGATGCGCCAATCTTCAGATTCCGAAAACCTCAAAAACGGATCCGACAAAAACTCTCCACGTCTCGTGCATGAAGCGGTGTCAAAGTTCGCCTTGATTATGGATGTCGGTTTTGATTCGCGCCGTTTTGTCTACCAACTGCAAAATACAGCTCCCGCTTCCAAGGCGATATCCTCGGCAGCGGTGGTGCATCAAGGCGTTTGGCAGCATGTCGTCTTTGTCAATCGTTGCGGAAAGGATGAAAACGGCGGTTTTACGATAAAGCCGGAGTTGTGGATAAATGGCAGACTGTCGGGTAGCGGTGGGGTTGAGCAGTCTGATGTCTTAAAGATCAAGCAGAACGCCGACGTGATTTTTGGTTCCGCGAATACTGCTTCACCTTCGTCGTTCGAAGGTGAGTTTGACGACATAAGGATCTATTCAGGCGCTTTATCATCGAACGAGATCGTGCGGCTCTACCGTTCGGTTGTGCCGGTTTCGGTACCGGATGATTTTACCTGTGCCGGAAAGGACTGCGTTTTGTCAGGAACTGTTGCGGGACTTTCTGGCGGCAGTTACCGTACCGGATTCAATGGCAGCTTTTCCTGGAGTGTGGTTTCCGCACCCGAAGGGGCGGAGCCGGTTATTGATCTAAAGAACAATCTCGTCACACCTGTTATATTGCCGCTTGAGGGTAAATATGTTTTCAGGTTGACATCGAAGGATGAATTTGGCGGCGAAAAGCACGATGAGGTTGAGGTAACTCGTGATGATGCGTCCGGACTCACGCCTCCGGTAGCGCCAGATGTGGATGCTGCCATGGCTGAGGCGGCTGCCGATGTCGCTGCGGGCGAAATGATCGATTCAGGACTTATACGCTACTGGTCCGGTGCAGGGTTGACTCCGGAAAAGTCGCATGTGGGCAGTGGCACTTCGCTTGGAATAGGCTGGCGCGACGCTGACCTGAACCGGATTGCATCAGGCGGCGGCATTGCTCCGTACGCTTTCGATTTCGGCGATTTTTACAAAGGGGCCGGAATCGGGGAAACCACCGAGAAAGCCGATAGCTCTGGCGGAAACTCTGCATGGCCAGCGGACGAATGGCGCACTTTTTCGCTGTGGATGTACCAGGATTCAGAGAAAAACCATCTCCACTATTCGCCGTGCATCGTTTCTGCGCGGACTACGCTATGGATAAACCTCAACCGGTACGACAATCCCAAGTCTGATGGAAAAATACAGGATTCGGGCATAATGATCATTCAGACTGGCGGAACAAGAACTTCGTCCGGCTCTGCCCAGTCGAGATTGTGGTTCAAGGCGCCTTTCTCGTTTACGAACCGGTGGACGCATCTGGTGGCAATGATCAACCGGCACGATTCGTCGAAGATAGAGCTTTATCTCGATGGTGTGAAGCGTACTCCTGATTCGAGCACCGTCGGTACGTCGGGGGGACAGAATACAGGCGGGAGAGTCCAGGGCAATTTGCATTTTGGCGGCATAGATTACAACGCATTGGATTATTCCACTCAATCGAATGCCTTGTATTCGGTAGCGCACGATCCGGAAACGGGAGAGTTCTATTCCCGTACGTTTCCCGGCAAACTTACGGACATACGTCTCTACAATCGTCACTTGAGCGACGCAGAGGTAGGATACCTTTTCCGCCATCCCGGCATTGCTTTCAATCAGGCTCCTGTTGTCGGTTCAGCATCATCCTCGAAGCCCGTTGTGAAAAAGAAACCGGTTCCGTTGTCTGCAGTTGCGCAGGATGACGGCAGTCCTGGCACTGGCATAAGCTACGAGTGGGTGGTCGTCAAGGGTGACGCAAGCAGGGTGTCGTTTGCCGATCGCAATGCGAAAGAGACGACTGTAACGGTAAAGGAAGCGGACGTTTTTGCCTTTTCGCTCAAGTGCACAGACGGCGAACGTACGACCTACGCCATTCCGGTCGAGTTCACTGTTCTCAAATCCGGAACGGTGTTGACGATACGTTGAGCACGGCTTGTTGCTTTTTGCTTACAGAAGTGATTGAGGATTAGAGATTATTGAAGTGCGAGGCAAAAAGGTGTATGATGACTGCACTAATTTGGGAGAATTGTATGACGGAAGCGAAGAAAAAAGTTTATGTCGAAACGAGCGTGGTCAGCAACTTGACCGCGTGGCGGTCGTATAATCTTATTGACGCAGCGCGTCAGGCGGCAACGCAGACATGGTGAGATACGACGCGTTGCGAATTTGATCTTTTTGTTTCGATGATTGTTGTCGATGAGGCATCCAAGGGCGACTCCGATGCGTCTCGTAAACGACTTGAGGCGTTGAAGCGCTTCGTGTCAAGCTTGCCGAGAACGCGACGGAATGCGTCATGGCTGGGAATGCCGTTCACGAGAGGAAGGAATTTGCGCAAAAACCCGATCTTGCCTCTCCCGAAACGCCAGAAGTCAGTCGGACCCCTGGCTCCGTTGATCATCGCGCACACGGTGATCATGAGAATTTCGTAGAGCGGATATTTCTTTCTGCGGTCGATCCTGAAATCAGCGACGGATGAAAGGAATTCTTTTAAAGTAAGCGGCTTTTTCGGATTTGAAGGCATATGTTTTGCAGGAGTCGAGAAATCCATTTTTTTGTCCTTTCCCTACTTGATAAGACGACTACAATAGTATATATTATGGCGCATGAGAAGTCAAGAGAAGCTTTTGCAGGCCGTTATGGAGGCCAAAAGGATGACGAGAGGACGCTTGAGTGTTCTTTCGCGTTCAAAAGGGGGTGGAGTGTTTTACCATCTTCAATACAGAAAAGACACGAAACTTCATCAGAAATACGTGTCGCGAGACGAAGCACCCGCCTATGAACGGGCGACTGAGTCATACCGCAATTTCATGAGGCTTGTGGATGACTTTGTCGAAGAAATGTCTGAAAGAGGGATAAGGGAGATCAAAAAGGAGGTGATGGAAGCAAAGCGAAAGGTCAAAGCGTCCAAGCGAGAGGACGGTTGATTACGGACTTGCCGTGATGGACGGCAGTAACCAACCGCCAGCGTTCAGCGTCCAATGCGGAGGATGTTCCGATCTTTTCCAATACTGGTCGCTGAGTACTGGTGGTTGGCCGCTTGATTACTTCGGAGCGAAGCGACGTCTTATCTTGTGCTGGGAACTGTCGTAGAGTCGCTCAGGGAGGAATCGCGAGAATTGCTGTTGATGATAGGCAAGAGCATAAATACGGCATCGGCACGGAATCAGGGACAGAAAAACGAAGCGTAGGCTCGATGCCTACGCAAAAGAAAAGAACGGGCGCGGCCGATGGTAAGTCCCAAGATGGGTAATGGCACGTTAAAATCGCGCCACGACCAATCGGATTGGGAAGCTGGGTACTGGCTGCTGGACGCTAAAGCACTTCGGACGCGTTAAAACCGATCCAGGGGCCCCATTGGGGAAGGATCGGGTTTTAATGCGTCCGCCGTAGCGATGCGGCTTTAAGGCATTGACTCAAACCCTGGTTTGTGATATTTTAAAAACAAAACGGGGGTAGTTTATCCTAGTCGAATAGATAAGAAAGGTGGAATATATGTTGAAAAAACAGATTGCCTTGGGCGTCGCTTTAGCGGCGCTTTCCCTTCATGCGCTGGATATGGATTTCTTCGGAAAGTTAATAGCCATTCCGAGCGTATCCTATGATATAAAGGAAGTGAACAACTCCATGCGCTTCATGCGCGACTATCTGCTCAAGCGTGGCCTTTACTGTACGATGGAAACGGCTCCCGACGGACGCGAGATCCTCTATGCCGCGACGACGCCCGGCAAACGGCACGATTTCGTCATGTCCGTGCATCTCGACGTGGTCGCACCCGGCTCGCCTACGCAGTTCACGCTCAAGCGCGACGGCGACCGCATCGAGGCGCGCGGCGTCAGCGACTGCAAGGGTTATGCGGTCGTCGCCGCCGAGACGCTCTGCGCCCTGGCCGGTAAAAACGTTTCCGTCGCCTGCATGTTCGGGCCAGACGAGGAGATCGGCGGCGCCGGAACGCGCTGGATGGTCGAGGAGAAGGGTTATGTGCCCAATAAAATGGTGATTGTCATCGATTCGGCTTACGGAAAGATCTGCTGTGCGCACAAGGGACAGACCTTCGTGCGCATTACGGCGCGCGGCCGCAGCGGACATTCCTCCATGCCGTGGAAATGCGACGATTCGATCACGAAAATCATGCAGGGATACGTGAAACTCCGCGCGGAGTGGGATCGCCGCCATCCGCTCCCGGAAGATAAATGGTCCGACGTGATGACGCCCACATTCGTCAACGCCGACGGCGGCGCGCGCAACATGATTCCGCCGGAAATGACGCTGGTTCTGAACCTCCGCAGCGTCAATCCCGGCGCGAAGGATGAACTCATGGCTCTCTCGAAGGAGCTTTTCCCCGGATGCGAAGTGCTGCTTGAGCGCCATTCTCCGCCGGTAAACACCGATCCGAACCATCCGCTCGTCAAACATCTTCAGCGCGTGATGTCCGCCCATCTCGGTCAGCATATCCCGCTGTCGAAGATGCTCGCGGCGACGGACGCGCGCTGGTTCGTCAGCTGCGGCGTTCCGATTGCGCTGATCGGCTCGAAGGGCGGCGGCGCGCACGCCGTCGATGAATACGCGTATATCTCCAGTCTGGACGATACGGTAGAATATCTCAAGACGTTCTTCACGGAAGCGTCTAAATAAATTTATCCCGCCATGGATATCTTCCGGGACATATCGGCCTGTTTCAGAGTGTCGGCGTTCGTCTGCACGCTCTGCGCTTGTTCGCCCTTGGCGGCGTTTACCGTCGCCGAGTACGGAAAACTCGCCGCCGATATCGTTCTGCCGTCCCAGCCCCTCGCCGCCGAACGCTATGCCGCCGATGAACTCAAATACCATCTCGACAAAGCCTTCGGTTCGTCGGCCGCGATTCTTACTGAAGACGCGCTTGCGCGCTCGAAATACCATAACCATATCTTCGTGGGTGCGACAGCTGCCGCGAAAAGGGCCGGCCTCCCCGGCCGACCCTTTGTTGCGGACGAGCACATCGTGAAAACCGCCGGAAACGCGCTTTTCCTTCTCGGCTACGATTCCGATGTTTCATATGAAGGCGTTACGAGGGATCTCTGGCGTCCGACGCTGTACGCAACGGTGTATGCCGTATATGATTTTCTCGAGAACGAGATGGGCGTCAAATGGATATGGCCGGGTCCGACCGGTGAGGTGATCCCCAGACGCCGTTCGCTTCGATTCAGTTCTGTCAACCGCCGTTCGCGCGAGCCGCTTGCGGACCGCATCATGGGGTCGATGACGTGGAATGCCTTATGGGTGCTCGGTTTTTCGACATATGAATCCGCCCGCGCATTCTTTGACGCGCAGGCGAAGTTCCTCGTGCGTCATCGTCTCGGCCGCCGCCGTCATTTTCGTTCCGGACACGGCTTTACCGACTGGTGGGACCGCTTCGGCGCGTCGCATCCCGAATACTTCAACCTGCTTCCCGGCGGCGTGCGACGTCCGGCGGCAGCCGGCCGCATGGTTACGCTCTGCGTTTCCGAGCCTGGCGTATGGCGGCAGACTGTCGCCGACTGGAAGAAATGGATGGATACGAAAGGAACGCGCCAGGGCTTCGAGCCGTGGGTGAACTGCTGCGAGAACGACTACGTGGCGCTCTGCCAGTGCCACCGCTGCCGCGCGTGGGACGCACCGGATCCGCGCTTCATGGAATCTCCATACTGGAACGGAACGGTGACGCTCGATGACATCGAATCGATGCACCGTCGCGGCAATTATGTTTTCAATTCGCTTCTTACCGACCACCGCTGGGGAATCATGAAGGTCGATACCTCACTGCGGCCTGTCGCGTCACTCTCGGATCGCTACGCCAAGTTCTACAACGCGGTCCAGGCCGAGGTGCGCAAGGTGAATCCCGCCGCTCGCGTCATCGGCTACGCTTACGAAAACTACCTCGAAGCGCCGAAGGAGACGCGCGTCGACCCGTCCGTCGTGATCGAAATCGTTCCGCGCAGCTACTTCCCCTACGATCAGGCGGAGTCCGAACATTTCCGCGCCGCGATCACGGGCTGGCGCAAGGCGGGCGTAAAGGACTTCATCTACCGGCCGAATTTCATGCTCGCCGGCGGAAACTATCCCTTTGACCACGGACGACTGATCGTCGAGGATTTCGCCTTCGCGTACAAGAACGGCATGAAGGGCTGTTCGTTCGACTCGCTGCGCGGAGCGTGGGCGTGTCATACGATGATGTACTATACCCTCATTCGCGCCTTCCGCGAACCGCTGCGCGACTACGACGTTTCCCGCGACGAACTCCTCTCGGCGTTCGGTCCGGCGAAGAAGGAGATCACGCGCTATTTCGATTTCATCCGCGCCCACACAGCGTCCTGGACGCCGGACGAGGTGCGGCGCATCGCCTGGCAGAACCCGACGGGCAACCACAACGGCGGTGGCAGTTTCAATACGGGCGCCGCGATTCTCGGGGATTATTTTGACGATGCCTTCTTCGTGAAGGGGAATAAACTTCTCGACGCCGCGCGCGCGGCGGCGCGGGGGGATTCGATGGTTGAACGTCGCGTTGAATTTCTCCGCAAGGGACTCGGAGACGCCCGGCTCACGCGCTTAACGCGCATCGCACAGAAGGCGATGGATGCCGCCCCGCGCGACAAGCGCAAGGCTGACGCGTTCAAGAAGGCGTTTGATGAACTCGTTGCTTACCGCGCAACGGTCGAAGGAGATTTCGTCTGCAATTTCATGTACGAAAGCTCGAAGGAGCGCAAGGGACTGCGCTGGCCGTTCACTTGGTGGAAACATGAGCCGGGCAAGACCTCACGGTGAAAGTGAAATTTTCAAACCTCAAAAAGGAAAAACGGGATGAAAAAAAAAATACAATCAGTGCTTTGCGGCGCATGGTTGACAGCAATGCTCTCAACCGCCGCTTCCTCGTTTGCTGAAACTGTTCAGCTCGCTCAGCTGACGGTTGAACGGTTCGATAATACGATCTCGGTCACCGTTTCGGAAACGATACCCGAAGGACTCGCGAAATTCTACCTCGTCTGGGACGCAACGGACAAAGGCGAGAACGCGGCGGCGTGGGCGCACCGTCAAGCGTTTGACGGCGAAATCACCGCCGGCGGAACCTTAACGGTTGATGCGGCGAACATCCCGGCCGGATACGTCTACCGCGTGATCGGCGCCAAAGATGTTGAGCTCATCGATAGCTATATCGCCCTTACCGGTACGCAGTATATTGATACGGGCGTCTCCGCCGCTTATTTGAACGGTTTTGATTTCCGCTTCCGCTATACGGAAAGCGTCAACAAGGGAACGGCCTATCTCGGCGATGAATGCGTAGTAATCGGGTCGCTCTATCGCACGGGCGAGAAAACGGTCAACAATATTTCCATTCGACCAAATGCGGATGACGGGAAGGAAAAGACGCAGTTCAAACTTTTCCATCGTTCACGCGGACCGACAAGTTCTGAGCTCCCGGAACCGTCGTATTTCAATTTCTCCGACGGCGCATGGAAGGTGCCGCATGATTTTCTGCTTCTTGACGACCAGGCCTTCCTCGACGGGGAGAAGGCGTTTTCGACCCTTGGGGAATTCTTTACCAAAAGCACGGAAAGTATTCTGCTCGGCAATGCCTGGCATAGTGCCGGTTCGACAAAAACAATCGAAAAATACGGTAATGCCGAATGGCATTTCGCCAAATTCTATTATGGGAGCGATCTGTCGCTCGTCGCCCATTTCGTTCCGGCGTTGAAAGACGGCGTTGCCGTACTTTACGACACGGTGTCCGGCACGTGTGTCTCTAAGCAGGGAACAGCCGCGAGCGGGGCGGCGGAATACGATCCACTTGCGAATGTCACGAACATCTTTGCTGTCGCCGCTTCTGAGCTGATGACGAATGCCGGACGGCGCGCGGTTTGGAGGGATAACGGCTGGAACTGCACGGAGGATGGCGTAGCGGTTGAGAACGGTGAGCCGGATGCCGAGAGCGTTGTTGTGGTGGATGCCGTCGGCGGCGATGTTCCTTCCGGTGCGCTCACCAAGCCGTTCACTTCTTTCCATCTTACGAACTGCAAACTTGAAAAGGCCTGCGACCTAAGCGGACTTGCCGTTCAAGCGGCTTGCGTGGCGGTTGAGTATATCGATGTCCCCGTCGGTTCATATCTTGATACAGGCTTTAAGCCGGATACAAATACACGCGTGACGATGGATGTCACCGTGCGCAGCGCCGATGAAAACTGGTTCGGCGTGTGGAACCAAAACCCCACTTCTTTCAATAATTGGTATGATTGCAAGGGGGCGTTTGCGTTGGCTAATGACGGAACTGTTGGAGGAATAACCTGCGCGTTTGGTGATAAAGGGGGAACGTCGACGACCAGTTGCCCCGCTATCGGCAGCGGCGAGAAGTCGACCAAAGGGAATGGCCCATATAAATCCGGGCGGTATACGGTTGATCTCAATAAAGGTGCCGCGACAGCTAAAAATGCGTCTGGAACGCAGATTTATTCCGTCAACAGAAGCTTTTTCACAACTGAGATTCAAAATAATCTCTACCTCTTTGCAATCAATGCGGCGGGGACGGCGTATGTCCGCCCGACGCAGGGAACGATCCGCTGCCACGGCTGCAAGATTTATCAAAACGGCGAGTTGATTCACGATTACGTGCCGGCAAAGTGCGAGGTGTACGGTTTCTATGATATGGTGGATAAGGCTTTTGTGACACCGACGGAAGGAGTGTGGTCTGGCGGTGTGCCGACGGGTGGGACCTTTATCTCCGGCAAGACCGCGACGATTGACATCGATGTCGCCGGCCAGGCGTTGACGCTCCCGTCTAATCTGGACGCCGTGAGCGGAAGGATCACCGATTCGGTCGGCGGAGGTCAGGTCTGCATCGCCGTTGCGGAAGGTGAGACGGCCGTCAATACCGGGCTAATCCTTGAGGGCGGATTGAAGCTCGTCAAGAGTGGCACCGGTACGCTTGTCGGTGCGGTGCGGCGTCAGTCCTATACGGGTGGGACGGATGTGATGGCCGGAACGGTTCGCAGTGGCGTCACCGAGGCACCATGGGGATCCGTCAAGGCGACGGTCGAGATGCGCGACAGTAAACCGTTCGGTACGGTGACGATCCCGTTCGTGACGGTTGCGGACGGCGCTTCGTTCGATTTTGCCGGAAAACTTTCGACGAGCGGAACGCCGTATTCGTTTACGCTTGCGGGAAGCGGTCCGGACGGCACAGGCGCGCTCGTCAATTCGGAGCCGAATTTTGACAGTGATTCGTGGATGTGCAACGCGATCGGTGATCTGACGCTTTCGACCGACGCGACGATCGGCGGCTATCCGCTCTTCGGTTTTTCCTTCGCCGATGATGCGCCCGGCGCGATGCAGCATACGCTCACGTTGAATGAGCATACGCTTTCGATCAACCTTAAAAGTTCGATTGATTTTGGAGGCGAGGGCGATCAGGTCTTCTCCTTCCGCGGTGTGCGTGCGGCGGATGCCGGATCGATCATCTTCAATAAGATCGGCACGGCACGGACGGTTCTCCCGTCGTTTTACGGGGTGGAGAACGATTTGAGCGCGGTGACGTTCACGCTCAATGACGGATGCGGTTTCTATGCCGAAAAATCACAGTCGCTTGTCGTGGGTTCGCTCATCGACAATCGTCTTTCGTTCGGAAGAGATTCCCAAAAGGGGAAGGCGGTGACGGTTCTTGGTACGTACAAACCCGCTTCGGCGACGCTTCTCAGGACGGTTACGCTCGGCGATGCGGAGCATCAGTCTCCAACGCTTGATCTGAGCGCTCTTACAGGACCCTTTGATCTTCCGGCGGCGGACTGTTCGCTCGCGCTGGCGGCTGGCGCGACGCTCTTCATTGATTTCGGTGATCGTACCGTTTCGTCGAAGACGCCTGTTATCACTTGGACGACGGCGCCGGTCGGTCTTAACGGAACGATTTCCGCCATTGTCGGCGGACGGCAGCGCAGCATGACGCTTAAGGCGGACGGATTGTACTTGAATCCGTTCTTCACGATCATTTTGCGTTGATCAGGGAAAGAAGGTTTCTAAAGGAAAATGAGAAAATTTCGGCTCGCGAGGACGCTCGCCCTCCCGGTCTTAAGAAAAATATGAAAGGTAAGAAGATGAAAAAGAGATCGGTTCCGCTTGCGCTTGCGGCTCTGATGGCGGTAGGCTCGGCGGAAATGTCAGCAAAACAGGATTACGCGTTCAAACTGCCGAAGGTCACGGATGTGAAAGTGACGAACGGGTTCTGGCTGCCGCGGCTGGAGACGAACCGGCTCGTGACGCTCAAGACCGATTTCGAGAAGTGTGAAGAGGCTCGTATTCCCAATTTCAAGAAGGCCGCGAAGCGCGAGAATCAGACCTTCAAGGGCATTCCGTTCGACGATTCGGATGTCTATAAGGTGATCGAGGGCGCGGCGTATTCGCTCGCGACGCATCCGGATCCGAAGCTCGAGGCGTATGTGGACGATCTCATCGGCTGGATGGCTCGCGCGCAGGAGAAGGACGGTTATCTCTACACGGCCCGCACGCTCGGGATGGAGAAGGTCAACGGTTTCCGCTACCGCAAGATGATGGGAGCCGAGCGTTGGTCGCATCTTGCGCACAGCCATGAGCTCTACAATGTCGGCCACATGTACGAGGCGGCGGTCGCCTATTTCGAGGCAACGGGCAAGCGTACGCTTCTCGATGTGGCTGTGCGTTCGGCCGATCTCATCGATAAGGTGTTCGGTCCGGCGGCGAATCAGCTCAAGGAAACGTCGGGACATCAGGAGATCGAGCTCGCGCTCTGCCGTCTTTACCGTGCGACGGGCGATGCTCGCTATCTGAAGCTGGCGGAATTTCTGCTGGAAATGCGCGGACGCGGGAGAACCGGAAATTCCGGCGAAGTGTTCACGCAGGAGGGGACGCTCGCCAAGGGCGGCGAACTTGGCGCACCAGGTTCGTACAACCAGAATCATCTGCCGGTCACGAAGCAGCGCGAGGCGGTTGGTCACGCCGTGCGGGCAACGTATCTGTACTGCGGCATGGCGGATGTGGCGGCGCTTACCGGAAACGAGGCGTATCTGAAGGCGATAGACGCGCTCTGGTCGAACGTCGTCGAGAAGAAGCTCCACCTCAACGGTTCGGTGGGCGCGCGGCGGCGCGGCGAGGCGTTCGGCGCGGCGTATGAGCTTCCGAACGAGAAGACGTATCTCGAGACGTGCGCGGGCATCGGAAACGCGCTCTGGAATATGCGCATGTTCCTTCTTCACGGCGATGCGAAGTACATCGATGTGCTTGAGCGCGCAATCTACAACGGCATTCTTTCCGGCGTGTCGATCAGCGGCGATGAATTCTTCTATCCGAACCCGCTCGCGTCGAGCGGCGGATACAAGCGTTCAAAATGGTTCTCGTGCTCGTGCTGTCCCGTCAATGTGGTCCGCTTCATACCGCAGGTTCCCACGTTCGCCTATGCGACGCGCGACGATGAGGCCTATGTCAATCTTTTCATGGCGAGCGAAGCGACGCTCAAGCTTGGGTCCGGAAACGTCAAGCTTGCGCAGAAAACGGATTATCCGTGGTGCGGCGATGTGGTGATCGATGTTACGCCGCCCCGGGACAACGCCCGTTTCACGCTCAATGTGCGCATCCCGGGATGGTGCACGGGCCGTCCCGTTCCCGGCAGCCTTTACACGCATACGCGCCCGGGGTCGATTGAGGACTTTAAGGTATCGGTGAACGGCAAGCCGTTTGAGTTCAAGTCTGAAAAGGGGTACTGCACTCTCGCGCGCGAATGGAAGAAGGGCGACCGTGTGACGGTGTCCATGCAGATGCCGGTCAGGCGCGTTCGTGCGAATATGCTCGTCAAGGACGATGCGGGACGGCTCGCGGTGGAGCGCGGCCCGATCCTCTACTGCGCGGAGGCTGTGGACAACGGCGGAAAGGTACTGAACAAGGTTCTTGTCGAAAACGCGCCTTTCGCTCCCATTGTGCGCAACATTGCAGGGCATAACTTTCCGGCCTTCACCGCGCCGGCAAGCGTAGTGCGCGCGGCGGAGGACGGCAAGACGCTTGTCGAGCCGACGAGCTTAACGCTTGTGCCTTACTTCGCGTGGTGCCATCGCGGCGACGGCGAAATGCAGACGTGGTTCCCGTCCGTCGTAAAGGCGTTTCCGATGCAGGCTCAGAAGACGCTGGAAGCTTCGTTCTGCTGCAAGACCGACCGCGTAGATGCGGCCATGGACGGGCTGGCTCCGTCATCCTCTGCAGACCGCTCGATTCCGCGCCTTACGTTCTGGCCGCATCTCGGAACCGAAGAGTGGGTTTCCTGCACGTTTGCAAAGCCGCGCGAGATCAAGGGCGTCGAGACGTACTGGTACAGCGATCTGGCGCGCAAGGGGCAGTGCCATATGCCTCTCAGCTGGCGAGTTCAGTGGAAGGATTCCGACAACGGTGATTGGCGTGACATTCCCGGGAAGGGCGAGATCGACGAGAACCGCTTCTGCGTTCTGAATTTCCCAAAACCTGTCAAGGCGAAGGCGCTCCGTCTTGTGGTCAGGCAGCGTGAAGGCTGGTCGTCGGGACTTCTTGAATGGCGGGTGCGGTGAGGCGGAGCCGTTATTGAGAAAACAGAAAAGGATATGATGATGAAAAAAACAATTTTAGCTTTATTGTTCGCCGCGTCAGCGGCGGCGGTCTCTTCCGCCGCGTTCGCGGTTCCCGCTTCACCAGAAGCGGCCAAGGGGTATTTCAGAGCGCTTTTTGACGATCCTTCGTCGATACCGGTTTCGTTCATCTATGACGGGCGGCGTATTGAGGGGCTCGGCGGATTTGAAGTGATCCGCCGGGAGATCGGGCCTAAGGCTCCGGTGCAGCGCGGAAAGTTCGTGTGTGTGATTGACAGCACGCTCACAGCCTCGATTGAGGCGGCGTATTGTGCGGAGTACGGTCAGGTCGAATATACGCTGTGGCTCGAGAATGCGGGAGCGGGGCCTTCTAAAGTGCTCGAGGATGTTGTCGCTTATCGCGGTGCCGTAGAGGGCGTTGAGCCCAGGCTGAGAGGTATCTACGGAGACGGCGGAAAATTTTACATGCCGTACGATTCGGATCTCCGCAAGAAACCCGTCTTTTTCCAGTCTAAGAGCGGACGTCCCACCCATCATGTGTTTCCCTACTTCGACTTTGTTCACGGCAACGGCGGCACGATGATGGCAATCGGCTGGGCGGGCACGTGGCAGGCGTCGTTCGCCACGACGGGCGCGGTGACGCACGTGACGGCGAAGACCTCCGTCGACATCAAAACGGTTCTTATGCCGGGCGAACGCATCCGTACCGGTCTTGTAGTGATGCTGCCCTATACCGGACGTGACGCGCATCGCGCGACGAACCGCTGGCGCTCCTGGTTCATCAAGTACAACCTGCCGCGTGCGAACGCCGAGGGCGAGCCGCTCAAGCCGTTCGCGACGGCGAACTTCGCCTACGATTCGGGACTTCCCAATTCGGATGGCAGCATTTCCGAGCGTCACACAACCTGGCGGCGGACGCTCGACAAGCTTACGAAGGAGCGGATGCTTCCGAACTTCCGCTGGCTTGACGCCGGATGGTACTGCGATCCGTCCGGGAAGACCGTGCCGACGGACTGGTGGGGGACAGTCGGCGCGTGGGAGATCGATCGCGTCAAATGGCCTGGTCGGACTCTGCGCGAGGCGAACGAAGAGTGCCGCCGCAGGGGACTCAAAAATCTCTGCTGGTTCGAGCCTGAGCGTGTGACGCATGTGGATGAACTCTGCCGCAACTTCGGTTATAAGAAGGAATGGGGCATCCGCACGGGACGCGTGATCACGAGCAATCTCGGCGACGAGGAGTGTCTCTCATGGACGCTCGGCCGGATCGTCAAGGCAATGGACGAAATCGGCGTAGATATGTACCGCGAGGATAACAACAGCGATCCGGCTCGTTCCTGGTATCTGCTCGACAAGCAGG
This sequence comes from Lentisphaerota bacterium, assembly GCA_015061765.1. The sequence goes on along the minus strand of SUVZ01000010.1, from coordinate 4,384 downwards.
AGCGCGAGGCGTTCGATCTTCCGCGCACGGGCATCAACGAGAACAAGTGCGTGCAGGGTCACTACAAACTCTGGGACGGCATCATAGACTACTGCCGCGCGAACGGCAAATGCACGTTTGTCGATTCCTGCGCCGGCGGCGGCGGACGCAACGATATCGAATCCATGCGCCGGGGAGTGCCGCTTCTGCGAAGCGATGCCGACCGCACTACGGTGATGATGCGTCTTTCGCAGACGTGGGGATTTGTGAAGTGGATTCCTTTCTGCGGTTCTTCCACGAAGGATACGGACAATATGTTCCGTCCGCAGCCCGGCCGCGGCAGCGACGAGTTCGTCATCCGCGCGTCCTTCCTCCCCGTCTTCAAGGTGTCTGGCGCGTTTTCCCATCAGAAGGAGCTCGACTTCGATCTCATGCGCCGCAACTATGAGGAATGGAAGAGCATCAATCATCTTCTTCTCTGCGACTACTATACGCTCACCCCGTGGCGGCACAGGAAGTATCAGGACGGATGGCAGGCCCTTGCGTATGATTCTCCGGAGCGCGGCGAGAGCATTATTCTCGGCTTCCGCATGCATAAGGCGAAGGAGCCGTCCTATACGGTCAAACTTCCCTTTGCGCGCGAGGGTGCGACCTATACGCTTGTCGATGCCGACACCGGCGAGAAGCAGGTACGCACGGGCGAGGAGCTGCAGAACGGACTTGTTCTTACGCTTGAAAAGAAGCGTACGAGTCTTATGATCCGCATGAAGCGCAACTGATATAAAAATACAGGAAATAGAATGAAAAAGATTTGTCTATCTGTCTTGACGTTGGGGTTGTTGGCGGCTGCGTCGTCAGCGCGGGCCGGGGACGTGAAATTCCAGACTCGTAACTTTGACGGCGAGTTTTCGTCCGTGCGCTATTATGCCGGGACGCCTCTCGAGAAGGGCGCCGATACGGACGTAGCCGTTGTTGTCATTCACGGATGGGGCGGCGGCGGACGCCGCTGCGGCGATGCGGAGGCGTTTGCGGCGGAAGCCGCGAGGTCTCTGCGTTCCGGCGAGCGAGCACCGTATGTGATCGCACCGCTTTTCCCGACGCGCAAGGCGTTGGCGCGGATGAAGGTTCCGGCGGAAGGGCTTGCGGTATGGAACGACTCATGGTCGCGCAATCTCGCCGCGCTGGGCAAGGCGGAGGATGACTGGCGAGGCGGCGGAGATGCGTCGAACATGCAGATCAGTTCGTTCGAGATAATCGACCACATATTTGCGCGACTTGGCGACCGTTCGCTTTATCCGAATCTTCGCCGTGTGGTGTTGGCGGGATTCTCTGCAGGCGGGCAGTTTGTTTCCCGTTATGCGGCTGTAGGCAAGGGTACGGTTCGCGATGGTGTGACGGTTGGCTACATCGCGTCATCCCCGTCCACCTGGCTTCGGATTGATCCGAAGACCCCGTGGCATTACGGACTTAAGGGGCGCACGCGTTACGCGAAGGATGTGCAGGATGAGCAGGTTCTCGCAAATCTTTCCTCGCGCAGCGTGGTGTATGCGTGTGGCGAGAAGGATACGAAGAGCGGCGCGCTGGACAAGTCTCTGGCTGCGATGGCGCAGGGAGAGAACCGCTTTGCGCGTTTCCGTTCGTTCATGCGGCACGTCGAGACTTTTCCGGAGTGGCGCAAGAATGCCGTTTTCCATGTGATTCCCGGGTTGGGTCACAACGGAAGGGGTGTGTACAACAGACCGGCGTTTTTTGATTTCATCATGAAAGGCGGCAAGGACGGTTTTTCCGTTCAGGTTGAGAAGGATTGGACGCGCACGCCCGGTCATGTGAGTGTTGAATGGAAGGACGGCAAGGCGGTATGGACGGTCGAAGGTTACCTTGATATCGATGCGCGCACGCCGATGCGCAAGGACGCGCTCTTCTGGGCGGCATCGAACACGAAAGGCATTGCCGCCGCGCTCGTGCTGACGTATGTTGATGAAGGCAAGATCGATCTTGATGCGCCGGTCGAACAGTACTTCCCGCAGTGGAGCGAGATCATGGTCGTCGAGAAGGCGAAGGACGGTACGGAGAAGCGCCGTCCGCCGAAGCGCAAGCCTACGGTGCGGCATGTGCTGTCGCATATGTCGGGGCTCGCCTTCTTCCCGCAGATGCCCATCGACCAGTATTCGGTGCAGGAACTGGTCGATATGGCCGTCAAGCAGGGTCTGCGCACCGATCCTGGCGTAAAGTACCGTTATTCGAACTGGGGGATTGATATTGCGGTGGCAATCGTCGAGAAGGTCGGCGGCAGACCGTGGGAGGTGCTGCTTCAGGAGCGCGTTCTCGATCCGCTCGGGATGAAGGGCGCGACATTCTGGCCGACGAAGGAGGAGCAGGCGCGCATTGTCGTTCCGTATCATTTCCCGAAAGGCGGACGCAAGCCGATACGGGGCAACGGCGTAAATCAGTTCGGTCCGAACGTCGAGAACCGCGAAACCCGTCATGCCGAGGCGGGCGGCGGACTCTACGCCACGGCCGATGACTTCATGCGTTTCTTCTACATGGTAGCAAACCACGGCGTAGGCATGGATGGGCGGCGGATTCTTTCCGAGAGAGTCTGCCGCGAATGGTACCGCCGCCAGACGCCGTCGCACGCCAAGACTTCTTACTCGTTCGGCATGGTGACCGACTATGAGAAGGGAGAGATTTCGCACGGGGGCGCGTACGCTACATTCGGTGCGGCGAACTGGCGCACAAAGACGTTCAGGGTGAAGCTAGTGCAGAAATGTGGCCGTCCCAGATAACATGCGGCGGCATTGCATTTCATAAAAAAAAAACGCGGCGGTCCTTTTCGGACCGCCGGAACAATTGGGAAGATACCCTGAAAAGAGTTTGATTAATGGCTTGTATTTGCCGATTTTGGAAATTATCCCTATTTTCAGCATAGTCCACCCGCCGACGACATGATTTCATGCAGTCGCATCTTCACTCAATAGTAATCTGGTTGAGAATTAGTCCGAACCATATTCTCATTCATTAGCCGCTTCCAGAAAAGTGAGAATCAGTCCGAAGCGTGTTCTCATTTCTCCGGGATCTAAGCAATCCCACGTTTCGTGCTAAATTCTCACAAATTGTAGAGGCGGTTGCAGAATCAGGGCATATCCCCCAGTCGAATGCTGTCCGTGAAGCGGATGCTCTGGCAGGGGGCGTGTCCCTACGCCGCCGCGGCGGGCCGAGGACAGCCCGCCTTACCGAAATTGCAGGGTTTTGCAATTGCCTCGTGTGGATTTTTAAGGACGGGGTTCATGTGGGATGGAGCGGACGCATGAATGCGCACGTACAGGAACCTATCGCATCCGATGTTTAGGGGAAAGCGGGTTTGTTTTAGGTTGTCGTTTCAGGTTTACGGTGTCATATTGTGCAAACTGTGTCAATACTGAACATTGCGGCGGATTGCCTGAATCTGTATAATAGCCGCCGTTTTTTCGGTTGAAACAGTCGGGTCGCAGAATGATGAAGAGAAATGTCAATATTGGTAAACCTAGGCATGCACGACTCCATGGTTACATTGCTGTAGCCGGTGCGCTTGTTGCCGCCGCCCTGTCATTTCCGGCGGCCGCTTCGGACGAATCTGACATTGCCTCATGGATCCGCCCGGTTCCGTCGACGGCGAAGATGGCCGAGGATGGATGGTATGTCTGGTGCGGTTCACTGGCGAAAGACGACTGCGGCGTCTATCATCTTTTCTATGCGCGATGGAAGAAGTCCCTCGGCTTCGGCTCGTGGATGACGAGTTCTGAGATCGCCCATGCCACCGGGCCTTCGCCGTTCGGGCCATGGACTCACAGGGATGTAGCCCTGCCGCCGCGCGGCCTTGAGTATTGGGATGGCCCCTGCACCCACAACCCGACCGTGCACCGTTTCGGCGGCAAGTGGTACATGTACTACACCGCCACGACGGGCGACGGCGTCCCGGCGGGAAAAGGATACAATTGGCTGCACCGCAACAACCAGCGCATCGGTGTCGCCGTCGCCGACAGTCTCGATGGTCCGTGGACCCGTTTCGACAAGCCTCTTATCGACGTCAGCGCGGACGATGCCGCGCCGGACTCGCTCAACGTCAGCAATCCCGCCGTCGCCCTGCGTCCCGACGGCACCTACGTTATGGTGTACAAGGCCACGGGCAAGAAGAGGCCTCTGCCGCGTGGCGGCCCGGTGGTCCATCTCGTCGCCACGTCCAAGTCGCCGACAGGACCGTTCAGAAAGATCATGAAGCCGCAGTTCACCGCCGGCGATTCGGTATTCCCGGCCGAGGATCCGTTCATATGGCACGATGGCGGAAGGTTCCGCGCCATCGTGAAGGACTTCGGCAGGCACTTCACTCGCCGCAAGGGCCCTGCGACTCGAATAGGACGAGCGCAGG
>SUVZ01000390.1 GCA_015061765.1 Lentisphaerota bacterium | reverse complement strand
GTCTCGTTCGGATAGCGTCCGCACGATGACCAGAAGAACGGCAACCTGTTAGATGAGTAGAGCAGCGTCGCGCCGTCTTTCGCGAAAAAGGTGGGCACGTTGTCCTCCACCCAGGCGACGGCGCGGCGGTTGCGGGCGAGGTCGAACGGAAGGTTGTCGATGGCTATATAGACGGTGGAGAGATCGGGCGCACGCATGAGACGCTTGAGACCGAAACGCTCGCGGTATTCGCCCCACACGCCGTCCCCTTCGTGCCACAGGCTCTTTGCGACCGCCTCCTCAACGGTCTTGGCCCGCCCGGCGAAGTACGCCGCGTCGTCCGCCTTGCCGAGACGCTGCGCGACTTCCGCCATCACACGGCAGTCGTAGGCGTAGTAGGATGAGGCGATAGTTCCCGCGCCGCCGTTGCACCACTTGTTGTCGGTGTTCCACGTGTTGAGCCAGTTCTCGTAGAGTTCCGTGTCCGGTACTTTCATGTTGCGATCCATCCACGCAAGGTGCCGCTTCACGCCGTCGTAGGCGATCTCGCGCATGAAGTCGTCATCACCAGTCCACTTCCAGTACCTCATTACGGAGACGGTGAACTCCTCGCACATGTTGTACTGGGAATCGCGCTTCGGCTCGTTGGGGATGCGTCCGTCCGCCTTCTGCGAGCGGAAATGCTCGCGGGCATTCTCCTTAAACCGTTCCTCCCATCCCGTGGCGTAGCAGATGTAGCCGACGCGCCATCCCGCGAACGCCTGTTTCCAGTTCGTCGCGCCGTGGGTGATGTGGCGGCCCTCAAACATCGCGTCCGCAACAAGGAGCTGGCACGGCAAAAGCGAATCCAGCAATGGGTCGGGCGTCTTGATCTCAATCGTCCGTGCGATACACTCGAAGTGGTTGGTAGCGGCGTCGAACATCGCCGCGACATCCCCCACGCCCTCGCGCACCATTCCCTTCCTCTCGAAGTCGTAGTAGGCACGTCCGTTCCGCTCCCCCTTCGCGGCGAGCGTCCACTCCCCGTCGAACTTCGGCGGCAGGTCGCCGGTCGTCTCGACCAGAAGCCCGTCGGACGACGCACTCCGCACCATCTTCACCGTCCCCTTGTCCTTGAGGTCGTATTCGGCACGCCCCCACACGTAGCGGTACGTGATGTCCTCGCCCCCGTCGCCGAACTGAAGCACCCCGCGCACGCGCTTGTCGAGCCTGTAGCCTTTGAACACCTTGAGCGCGACCTTTGGCCTGTCGCCCGTCCACGGCAGGGACTTGCATGGATTCAGCTCCCTGTCGTCGCCGTGCCACCCATAGAGCGGGCGATTGAACTCCGCTTCGCCGTTGCGCGTCTCGTACCCGCCGGGAACGGGCATGTAGTGCAACACGTCGCCGCCGCGCACCGGAGCAGCGCCGTTCCCACCGGTATTATCTGCCGAGGCCGTCGCGGCAAACGCAAAGAACGCCGCCTCAATGACGATTAATGGGTTTCCAATCATTATCCTTGTCAACATCTTTCAGTAGAACGAAATGATGAGGCCATTCAGTTTCTTGCCGAACGTCCAGCCACTCTTCGCGAGAATCGCCACCTTGCGTCCGTTGGGAACGGTGATCTGGTTTTTGCCCGCGCCCTCGATGTCAATGATGATCGGAACGTCCGCAGAGACGGCGGCAAGGACGTTGTTCAGCTGCGTCTGATTCTTCACCGCAAAGGTCAGATACCACGGTGGCGCCTCAAGCGTCACGTTCTGAAGCATGGCTTCCGTGATCTCCACGCCTTCCGTCATCTCGATTCGGTTCGTGATGGCTACGACCGTATCCAGGTCAAACGCGCTCTTGAAAGTTGAGGCCCACGAGATAATGTTCGAGAACGCATTCTCTGTTGTCGGAGTGAACGTCGCCGTCATCTTCGTGTCGTCGATTGCAAGGTTGAACTCGTTTGTCGCGCCGTAGTACCAGACCTTGTTGTTCGCCCCACCGGTCACAAGTCCATCCCAGTGTCCGTTCGCGGGGACGAACATATCTACATTGGAATCTTGATAAAGCATTGCTTTTGTCCCGGTTGCACTGGACAGACTGGAAGATTCCGTGTTCTGCCCCATAAGAATCATTTTCAGTGACGTGCAAGAGCCAGCGAAAGAGCGACACCCAACTGTCGTCACACCTGTTGCCGCTCCCTTGATCCAGATGGCAGCCAAGTTTGGATTGTTATAGAACGTACCTTTTCCCGCAGTTGGATGATCTATGATCGTTGTCACGTTCGCAGGGACGATTGCCGCGCCGGTGAGGTTGCAATTTTGAAATGCAACGTCAAGCGTCGTGATCTCCGAGCCGAGCCGCAATGTTCCGGTAAGCCCGGTATTACTGAACACGCTCTGACCTAGCGTTTCGACCGCCGTCAAGTCTGGAAATGTTCCGGTCAGGCTCGCCATGTCCGCAAACGCGCTTGAACCCAACACCGCAACACCACCACCCCACACCAGCCGACTTGCGCCAGCTCTCCTGAATGCGTTGTCGCCTATTGACACCACTTCGTATGGAATCGTCAGTGTTCCAGTCAGACTCGATTTACCGCTACTACTGTGACATGCGTATGCGGCAACCGCTGTAATAGTGTAGGAGGTACCGTCGTAGGTGAATGTCCACGGAATGTTCGCAGCGTCCGTGTCGGTTCCTTCCGGGCAGGCTCGGTAGGAGGCGGCACTGTTAGCACTCGTACAGCCGTCTTTCCCGAGCGTTGCCGTTCGCCCGTCATCATGGAGCGATATTCGCCATGCAACGCCGTTGGTCGTTATCGACACTTCGGTGTCGGCGGCATTCGCCACCATCGCACTTGCAGCGACCGCCGCCGCGCCAACCATCGTGAGTAGTTTCTTCATTTTCTTTGTCCTTTCAGCTTTCACAAATGTCTTGAGGCTGTATTTGTAGTGCGCGATATAATATAGCATTTCGGGCGAGTCGCCACAATGTGAAATTTTGACACGATTTGCACAATATGACACCATGTCGGTGTTGTGTCCAATAACACAAAATGATATAATTCCGGGCATGAACAAATCTCAATTCCAGTACTTTGTGCCAGATCTGCCGCAACAGCGTCTTGGCGCGTACATTACAGTCGCCGGTCACGAAATCTACGACAAAATCAACGTGTTTCCGTCCGCATTGCACAATTCATACTACCTGTCGGTACATGAGAAGGGACGACGGTTTGAAGGCACAGAACATCAGATACTCTATATTCGTTCCGGGAAGGGAGTGACGGAGTTCAAGCATGGAAAGTGCATTCCGCTGGTGGCAGGGAGCGTGAACATCCTGCGACCCGGCGAATGGCATCTGCACAGGCCTGATTCCGAAACTGGCTGGACCGAGGCCTACATCGGGTTGGGCGGGGAGATAGTCAAGCGCGTCGTGCAGGAGCTGTTTCCGAAGCCGGAACCAATCATCCTCGACCTTTCGTCTGATGCGCATTTTGATGGTCGTATGATGTCGCTTGTGGATAAGATACTTGCCGATGGGGTGGAAAAACCTCATTCGCTTGCCATGAAAGCGCTTTCGCTCCTCGCTTCGCTCGCCGAAAGCACCACCAGTGAGAAAGAGACTTACACCCACTACACGACGATACGGCGGGCGAGCCTGTACATCGCCCACCATCTGGACGAGACACTTGACCTTGATGCGCTCGCCAAACGGTTCAGCATGGGGTATTCGTTTTTCCGACGGCGGTTCCGCGCATACACCGGCTTTTCGCCACTCGCCTACCAGCTTTCGTTGCGCTTGCGGCGCGCGCGACGCCTCCTGAAGAGCACGGACGCGCCCATATCCGAAATTGCTGAAACGCTCGGCTTCCAGTCACAGGCCTATTTTGCGCGCTTCTTCCGCAAGGAGACCGGCACATCGCCAACCTCCTACCGTGCCACCGCCAAATCTGACAGGAACTTTCGCCCGCACTGAAAATGCGAAACGCAGCGAAACGCACGGGGACAGTCCCCGCGAAACCCTATTGAATGGTGAGCGACCTTTCCCACGTCCTGTTATATCTTCGCCAGTATGTCGGGAATATTTGACTTG
>SUVZ01000389.1 GCA_015061765.1 Lentisphaerota bacterium | reverse complement strand
CCGAGTCCGGTCTCCAGCACGAGCCAATCCACCCGTTCCCTGCGATACAGTTCAAACGCCGTAGCCGTCAGAAGTTCGAAATACGTCAGCCCTTCCGTTCCGGGAACCGAACCGTACGCTTCATCAAGCAGCTTTTCGTCGACCGGGCTTCCGTTCAGCATGAAACGCTCGGCAAGCGACACAAGATGGGGGCTGGTATAGCGTCCGGTCCTGAACCCTGCCGCCCTCAACGCCGACTCGACAAGCGCGCATGTTGCGCCCTTGCCGTTGGTGCCCGCGACATGCACGACTTTCAGCGCATCCTGCGGATCGCCGAGCGAAGCGCATACCCGGCGGACGGACTCCAGACCAGGCTTCATGCCGAACATGGCGCATCGGGCCAACCCCTCTTCAATCCTTGACATGGCACACACCTCAGAGGAATCGCCCGGTGACCGATGCCTTGCAGGACTTGATCTTCTCAGGCGGGCCTTCGCACACAAGCGTGCCGCCGGCATCGCCGCCGCCGGGCCCAAGGTCTATTATCCAGTCCGCGCAGCGCATCACATCGATGTTGTGCTCGATCACGACGACGGTGTTGCCCGCATCGCGAAGCTTCAGGAGAAGCGCCATCAGCTTTGCGATGTCGTCGAAATGAAGCCCGGTCGTCGGCTCGTCGAGAAGATAGAGAGTCTTCCCCGTCGAACGGCGCGACAGTTCCGTCGCGAGCTTGATGCGCTGCGCTTCGCCGCCGGAGAGCGTGGTGGCGGGCTGGCCAAGACCAAGATAGCCCAGCCCGACATCCACAAGCGTCTTAAGCCTGTTCGCAAGACGCGGCACCTTTCCGAAGAACTCGTACGCTTCGGCGACCGTCATGTCCAGAACCTCGGCTATGTTCTTCCCGGCATAGCGGACCTCAAGCGTCTCTTTGTTGAAGCGCCGTCCGCCGCATTGTTCGCATGTGATGTACACATCGGGAAGGAAGCTCATCTCAAGCTTGCGCACTCCGTCGCCGCCGCACGTTTCGCAGCGCCCGCCCTTCACGTTGAAGCTGAACCGGCCAGGCGTATATCCTCGCGCCTTGGCGCCCTCGGTCTGCGCGAAGAGTTCGCGTATGTCGGAGAAGAACCCGACGTACGTGGCCGGATTGGAACGCGGCGTACGCCCGATTGGAGACTGGTCGATCTCGATTATCTTGTCGAAGTTCTCGTCCCCTGTGAGTTTCCTGAACTTCTCCGGCTTCGCTTTCGCCCTGTAGAAACGGCGCATCAGCTCGCGCTTGAGCGTTTCATCTATCAGAGTCGACTTTCCGGAGCCGGACACGCCTGTGACAACCGTGAACGCACCGACGGGAATCCGCACGGACACGTTCTTGAGATTGTGCCCCGCACAACCGGAGATGGTAAGGTAGCTGTCAGTTGGCTGCTGGGTGATGGTGGATGGTGCGACCTTCTTTCTGCCGGTGAGGTAGTCGGATGTCAGGGAACCGCACTTGAGAAGCCCCTTGAAATCCCCCTGATACATCAAATTGCCGCCCTCGCGTCCGGCCCCGGGGCCTAGATCGATTATGCAGTCCGCGGTACGCATCATCTCTTCGTCATGCTCGACGATCACAACGGTGTTGCCCTTGTCCCGCAGCCCCTTGAGCGTGGCGATGAGACGTTCGTTGTCTCGCGGATGCAGCCCGATCGTAGGCTCGTCCAGCACATACAGCACGCCCGTAAGTCCGCTGCCTATCTGGGTGGCGAGCCTTATGCGCTGCATCTCGCCGCCCGACAGCGATGCGCTCGGACGGTCCAGCGTGAGATAGTCGAGTCCGACATCGTCCAGGAACTGCAGGCGCTTCAGGATCTCCTTGTGGACGTCCTTCATCTCCGGCGGCAGGTCGAGCCCCCTGAAATGCGCGAGACAGTCCTTAACGCTCATGGCCATCACCTCGACAATCGTCCTGCCTGAGACCGTCACCGCCCGCGACTCTGGCCTGAGACGGCTTCCGTGGCATGCCGGACACCGCTTCTCGCTCTGGTATATTTCGAGCTTCTCGCGGTGTTCATCGTCCTCGGCCTCGTTCAGACGGCGCTGAAGCGTCGCCAAGACGCCCTCGAACGGCTTGTCGACGCTCCTCCACGGAAGGACGAGATCGTCGTCGAAACCGTGCATCAGCCTCTTGCGGAATGACGGCGCAAGCTGTTCGTAGGGAGTGGAGAGCTTCACCCTGTACTGCTTCGCGATCTGTTCAAGCAGAGCATTGTAGTACATGATGGCGTTGTGTCCCGCGCGACGCCACGGATGAATGCACTCACGCAGAGGAAGCGTCTTGTCGGGAACGACCAGGTCCTCGTCGAAATAGTATATCGCCCCGAGTCCGCCGCATTCCGGACACGCACCGAACGGCGAATTGAACGAGAACGAACGCGGCTTCAATTCATCGAAGGATATGCCGCAGTGTTCACATGCGTTCAGCTCCGAATACGCAAGCTGTTCCGGCTTGCCGGAGGAATCTCCGTCCGGCAGACGCTCGACGTAGATCATCCCGCGCCCTGCCTTGAGTCCGAGCTCCACCGAATCCGTAAGCCGCGTCCTGTCGCAGGGCAGCACGATGCGGTCCACGACGACATCGATGCTGTGGCTCTTCTTCCTGTCGAGTTCGGGAAGCTCATCGACGGGATACATCGTGCCGTCTATGCGGACACGTGCGAAGCCCTGCCTCTCTATCTCGGCAAGCGTCTCCTCGTGACGTCCCTTCTTGCCCTTCACGACCGGTGCATAGAGGATTATTTTCAGTCTGGGGCCGGAGGTGAGTTTCAGTATGGATTCGACAACCTGTTCAGCCGACTGGCGGACGACTTCGCGACCGCACTTCGGGCAGTGCGCAACGCCGACGCTTCCGTAAAGGAGGCGTAGATAGTCGTGTATCTCGGTTACGGTCGCAACGATGGAACGCGGATTGCCGCCGGTCGTGCGCTGCTCGATGGCAATTGCAGGGGACAGACCCTCGATCCTCTCGACATCGGGCTTCTCCATCTGGTCCAGGAACTGGCGGGCATATGCGCTCAGGGACTCCACATACCGGCGCTGCCCCTCCGCGTACAGAGTGTCGAACGCGAGGGAACTCTTTCCGCTCCCCGACAATCCGGTGACGACCGTCAGGGAATTGCGCGGGATCGTAACGTCAATGTTTCTGAGATTGTGCTGCTTCGCACCGAATATATGAATGTCGCCCACCTTATTTCCACCTTCATGTTGAATCTGTCGATATCTTCCCTTCTCCATCAGCAAAACGGGCCACCCGACCCGTCGCCCCCCGCAGAACACACCTTCTTATGCGGCGGAAAGATTCAACCCCGACATTATGCCAAATACAGGTCCCATAAGCAAGAACGAACTAACACCACGACTTTTTTATCAAGGCAAAATCTCGGCAGCGGCGAACCATCTGGTCCATAGTCGGCTTAGCGCCTTGGTGTTCGCACGGGGCATCCGCCTTTCTTCGGCGGAAACCTTCCTGGCGTCGCGCGCATGACAAAGGATTTCGCCGGAACAAGATGCTTCCACGCGAAAGCCTGTTCATATTCGTCGCACGGCACAACGTTCCGCCGCACCATCCTGCCGCCTATCTTGGCGCGGGCCGCAACCTTGACGGAACACAGCTCTACCGGCTTTCTGCCGACATACGTGATCACGGCGGACACCCTGTCCACCCCTGCCGTGGCAACATGACCGCGGGCTTTCACATCCTTCGGAAACTCAAGCGTCACGGTTCCGGCGAAACCTTCCTTCCTGACAATCACGAAATCCACTTTCAGCGGACGTCCGCGATAGAGCGGAAGTGTCGACCGTGTCGAATACACCTCGAATTCCGGCTTCGGCGGACGAATCTCCAAATCCCAGGAATACCCCTTCCCGCCATGTCCGGTACGGTCCGCGATTTCCGCCACGTAACGCCCCGGATCCTTGAAGTCGTATGTTCCGACGGGATCACATTCCGCCTGGGGGACCGTCCCTACAAGCACCTTGTTCGTCACATCATCCCACCGGGCGAGTTCATCGCCGCCAGGCACCCTGCGCAAGGTCAGC
>SUVZ01000388.1 GCA_015061765.1 Lentisphaerota bacterium | reverse complement strand
CGGCCGCAGCGGCTGCAACCTCGGCTGCTGCCTCCGCATATCCTTTTGGCGAGCCGGACGCACGCGAATTGAGCAAACGCACTATGGCGTTCGCCTGACCGCCTAATGCCGCCATGGAGAACGCCAAAACCGCAAGAAACAATGCAAATCTCTTTCTCATCTCTGTCGATCGTTTATAAATCCATTTTTAAATCCCTGAATTATATCATACTTCGCTGAAATCTCAGAAACGGACTGAGCCCTATTGTCAAAATCATATCCGTTGAATACGCACCGACCATCAATATTCAGAGTGCATCTCTGGGTTTTCCGTCTTTCCATGTCTGTTCACATGCATTGCGCACCGAAACGCATGATGCAAAACGGGCGCAGAAGCCGTATCCGGCGTCTGCACCCGTTCCACTCAATGCAATGTACACTTACGCCTGAGCTGCGGCGGCGATTATGCCGGCGAAGTCAGCGGCCTTGAGAGCCGCACCGCCGATGAGACCGCCGTCGATATCCTTCTTAGCAAGAAGCTCGGCCGCATTGCCTGGCTTCATGGAGCCGCCGTACTGGATGCGAACCGTCTCTGCCGTCTCGGCGCCGACAAGCTTCGCAAGCGTCTCACGGATGAGGGCATGGACTTCCTGCGCCTGGTCGGGCGTGGCTGTCTTGCCGGTGCCGATCGCCCACACAGGCTCGTACGCAATTACAAGCTTGTCGCAGTCTGCCGCCGCCACATCCCTGAGGCCGACGTTCATCTGACGCTCAATGACCTCATTGAGTTTGCCGGCCTCGCGCTCCTCGAGCGTTTCGCCGACGCACACGATCGCGGTAAGACCGGCCGCAATGACGGCGCGTGCGCGCTTGTTGACGGTCTCATCCGTCTCGCCGAAATACTGGCGGCGCTCGGAGTGGCCGATGATGACATACTTCGCGCCGGCGTCAACGAGCATTCCCGTGGAGATCTCGCCCGTGTAGGCGCCGCTCGCCTCCCAGTGGGCGTTCTCGGCGCCCGCCTCGACCTGCGTGCCCTTGCATGCCTCGACCGCGGCGGGAATGTCGATCGCGGGCGTGCAGCACACGATGTCGACATTGGCATAATCCTTCGTAGCCTCGGCGATTTCCTTGACGAGAGCGGCCGTCTCGGACGGCTTCACGTTCATCTTCCAGTTACCGGCAATGATTTTCTTGCGCATTTCTGTTATGACCTTTCGTTAAAAACAATGCTGCGTATTATATCATATGATGAATGCTCATTTCGCATTGTTGAAGAAGTTGACGAACACACTCCCCTCTCCAGGCTCCAGTCCATGCGGATGATGTCCGCGAAGGTTGTCCCTCCACAGTTTGAGATGTCCGCCGGCCTTCTCGAACGCCTCTGCAAAGCGCAGGCAGTTCGACTCGGCGGGAACGACGGTGTCGGCGGCACCATAGATCAGCAGCACCGGGATCTTCGCCTTTGCTATCCGCTCGGCGCGGGCCGGTGAGACCGACTGCATGGGATCATCCGCGCCAATATAATCTTGCGTCACCTGCGGATAGTATTCCTGAAGTTGCTTCCACCCTCTTTTTCTGAACCATGCAAGCGTAGAAAAATCCAGGAGTGGAGCGTCAAGATACATCGCCTTTACACATTCGGGATGCTCCGATGCGTAACGAACCGAATAAAATCCGCCCCAACTCATGCCGACCAGACAGCACTTCGCCTCTAATCCGAGCTCCGAGACCAGAAACTTCTGGAACCTGTTGCGTTTTGCGATCATTTCATCGTTCTGGTTTCCCGCGTTGGGCTTCCTGTTGCGTCCGTGGGCATGGTTGAAAGTCACCCAACGGTATCCTGCGGAGAGAAGTTCCTTCACCCCTGTATTTGCCTGAAATGCGGTGGGCCATTCCATGCACCATATCCAAGGCGAACCCACTGCGGGTTTTTCGGGCTCCACAACCCAGGCAAGACAATCCTCGAACTCGAACTGTATCCGCTCGAACCCTTGCATTTTGTCGCGGACGACAACCTTGCACTTCGTCGCGATCCTGTCGCCGTCCGGTCCCGCCCAAAGGGCGAACGGAGTGGCAGACACAAACAGCGCGACAGCGAACAACACTTTATCCATTGTTTCAGCATTCCTTATTTTTGCGTGGCCAATACATTGCCGGAAATGATCGACACTATTCGTCGGGCAGGCTTCCCCTGTCCGCCTCAAGACACTCCGGGTGCAAGCAGACGCATGTAGACATCCACCAGAATCGGGCCCCAGAACATCCACACAAGCGTCGCCACGGCTATGAACGGACCGTATGGAACGGCGGTGAATCCTCCAAGTCTTGCGCGTCCTCGCAGAATGAGCCCGATCCCCACTATTGAACCGACAATGGACGAAACTATCAGCACAAACAGCACGGCGGTAGGACCGAAAAATGCCCCTATCGCCCCCATGAGCTTCACGTCCCCGAAACCAAGCGCCTCCTTCTTGAACAGCTTGGAGAACAGCCAACCCATCCCCCAAAGGAAGAAGAATCCGAATGCAAGCCCGGCGACACTCCAGCAAAGGGAGTCTATCCATGTGCGCTCCAGTTGAAGTTCCGGCAGAATCACTGACGCAGGAACACCGAGAACCATGCCGCCGATTGTAACCCGATCCGGCAGATAGAAATGCTCAAGGTCGATGAATGAACCGAGTATGAGACCGGTAAAGACAAGCCAGTACACCGGTACGCACCCAAAGCTAAATAGCGGACGGAGTCCCGCCACTGGAAGATCGCCGAATGCCGCCGGCATCGCCCACTGCAGATAGGCAGCAAGGAAGAGAACGCCGCCCAACAACTCCACAACTGCATAGCGCATGGAAATGGGCTTTTTGCAGTTTGCGCACTTGCCGCCCAAAGCGATGTATGAAATTACGGGGACATTCTGATACCACTTGATGGAGGCATTGCAGTTCGGGCAATGGGATGCAGGGCGCACCACACTCTCGTTGCGTGGAAGCCGCCATATGCATACATTGAGAAAACTGGCGATACACGCACCGAATGCAAAGCTAAAAAAGCCAAATATACAAAAATACTGTAAATCCATGCTGCGTATTATAGCATTTCAAAACACATTCATCAGAAATATGATCGAGGGGCATCTACATAAATAGTGCGGGTAAGGAGACCTTGAAAATCTATATTAATCCTGCCAAAACACTAGCCTCACAAACACCTCTTCCTTTTCTGTATTTTTAGACAGGATTTACAGGATTATGGTCAGTTCACCCTTTTTCTTGATTCAAAAAAAAACAGCCGTCCCGATTCGCCTTCATACCATAAAGCTTTGCAGCGTCATCCGCATCCCATCTTCCACCGAAACTGGCATTTTCGCCCATCCAAGACGCTTTTTCAACTCAGAATTGTCGACAAAACTATCCTCGGTCAATTTTTCCAAACGCTCTGTATTAAGCGGCAGATGCAGCACATCGCCAACCTTCGCCGCCATCTTCATCAGCGGCTTCGGCAATTGCCACATACATCGCCTTAGGCTTGAATCCGCGCAAGGCCGCCTTCACGTAGTTGCTGCCGATGGTACCGGCCCCGCCAACAACCAGCATCCGTTTGCCGTCGATCCTCGCATGCATCTCATCGGCGAACTTCTCGAAATCCGCCTTCAGGAGCGACTCCGCACGCCCGGTCATGTACTTTCGCACAAACTTCTCAATATCAAAATCGATCATTGTTTTTCTCCTTCTTTCCTGCTACAACTCATTCACAACATCTTCTGCCGTTACAATTACAACTCCATCACAAATACATCCGTCCCTAGGGAACCCCTCAACAGACGACAAGAAAAGAACATAATGCGGCACACCATCAAAACCGATTGGAGGATTCCGGCGCGTAATCCGCCCTGCCATTATTTGAACTTCACTTCTTGTAAACGGCCTATCGGACCATTTGGCTTCTCCAAGCAACACGTGAGAGTTATCCTCCGTAACCGAAACGACATCCCACTCAGGCTCGGTCTTGTGCCACCAACGCCCCGCCGGCAGCCAATATCCCCCTGACGGCATCAAATCCTGCAACTTCTTTGCCTGTCCGACA
>SUVZ01000387.1 GCA_015061765.1 Lentisphaerota bacterium | reverse complement strand
GGCGGCGATGGTCATCGAGAGCGTGGCGGTGTCGCCTTCGGTGGCGACGGAGAACGTGTAGGTGTTGCCGGCAGAGGCCGTGGCGCACGACCACTTGACTGCCGCGAGCGCAGCGGCGCATGCCGCGGGAACCTTCAGCACGGCGTAAGTTCCGGCCGCAGTCACCGCGTCGGCGCCGGGGGCGTTGGAAGCATATAGCGCGATCTTCGCGTAGGCCGGTAGCGTGAGCGAGCCGGTGACGGTCAGCGTATAAGGCGTCGAGGCGCTTGTGCCAAAGCCGAGGATGGCGTCTTTTTCGAGAACAAGATCTGAGACGGTCTTGTTGCCGCCAACGGCGCACAGTTCGCTGCCAGAACCGACTGTGACGGTCGAAGTGGAGGGGATCGTACCATTCACATCGAGGAACAGCGCCGCCCCGTCCTTGATCACAGTCGGGCCTTCGTAGGCGTTGCCCGCCGCCGCGAACGCCCAGGAGCCGCTATTGAATGTCAGGCCTTTGGCCGTCTCCCCCGCCTCTCCCGCTTCGGCTGTGATGGCGCGTGCGATATGCGCCGTGCCAGCCTTTGCGCCATTGTCGGTCGTGAATGTCGCACCTTTCGGACCGACCCTGACCGAAGCCACACCACTTGCCGAAATCCAAGTGCTTCTCTGGGTCGCCCTGGTCGCGCTCTTGTGATAATAGTCGTTGGCAAGCGTTCCGCCATCGATGGATAGACTCACCGTGGCATGACAACCAGAATGGTACGCCTGCTCGAAACCCAACCGCCCGCCGTCATGAATATTGGCGGAAATGGTGGCTTCGCTGGGATTTTTTTGGTGGACATACAAGTCGCCGATGTTCGACATGACGGCATCGCCCGAGATGTCGATTGTCGAGTGAGATACGGCAGTGGCGTCACCTTTATTCCCGTACAGCAAGACGTTTTCGCCGCCGACGTCGAACGACCCGCCGGTCATGGTGAAAGTCGTTGTCGACCCCTTGCAATATGCCAACTGCAGATTTCCAGACAGAGTCACCGCACCGCCGCTCTGAAGATAGTTCCCGTAGCCGGGAACATCCTGTTCCGTAAGATAAAGGCCGTTGGCGGAAATATTGCCGTCTGCCACTTCAAGAGTGTTGTTTGTGATGTAGAGAGTGCCGGAGATTGTGCTGTTGCCGGTGAGGGTGATCTTATCGTCCGGAGAAAAGTATGCGTTACCGCCCGCGGTGATATCGTTCGGGAGCGTCCCGGAGCCGGTAACTTGCGCGTTGGCGCTCAAAACAAGCGCGCCTGTGCCGATGGGCGAAGCTCCGCTGGGAGACACGCCCGAAAGGCGAAGCTCCCCGCCGGAAAGGGTCGTACCGCCGGTGTAGGTGTTGGCCGGATTGAGCGTGACAGTCCCCGGACCCGCGATTTCAACCGAGGTCTCGCCCGCGTAGAGGGCAAGGACATTCGTGCTCGTCCCGCTCGGCGGCGCAAGCGTCACCGTCGCGGCGCACACAGTCAACTGCAATGCGGCTACCGCAAAAACCGCGTCAAGGGCTTTGCCGAGTAAACCCGAGTATAACCTCTGAAAACGAGGCTTTCTATCGTATTTAATCATCGTCACAAGTTATCCTTTTTCGCTGACATCAATCAATACTACCACACCCCAACAAATGAAGTGTGCAGTACCTTTTTACCTCTTGAATTTTGCCACCAATTCTACCAAAATCATTTTTTTTTTCAAGCCATATTGGCAGAATCGGATCGATCGCACCTGAATGAAGTGTCTTGAGAATCTTCCCCATAGACTTCTCTTCTTTTCCTTGGTATCAATGACGGCATCTTCTGGTATCTTCACACACATTATCCTCGTGAGCAAAGTTCACCGCCTGCAAGTGAAAATTTCCTCTGTTGCGTATGAAAGAAACCTTAGGTGCGGGTGAAAGGTCTTGATTTGACGTCATTTCACCGTAATTTGCCGTCATTATGCCGTAATTTGCCGTCATCTTTACGAGAAATGGCGGCAAATTAAGACCTTACACCCATGATCCTAAGACCTTACACCCTATTCAAACAGCCCTTACACCCATATCCACCCCGATTTTCATCCATGACCAAGGCCTCCGGACCGGTATTCCAGAGCGCATCCGCCGGTATTCCGGAAAGGATTCGCCAATGCTCGGTTTTTGACCGCCCGCTTGGCTCCTCTTGGACCCTCAGTTATTGACAACCGGCTACACTTCCAACCACTTTTTAATGGCACGATAACCAGTCATCCCAGGTAGAAATGTCGATCTTCCTCTACACATTCCACACTGCTACACAGCCAAAACATCCAATTACCCGAATGTACAATGCCTTTTTTAACTTATCCCGCTTTTTGGCGGGGTCTGTCCCTTGATTTTTCCAGACTGAACATGTCAATCTTCCAACCACTTTTTAAGACTGCAAAACCTGCTCATGGACGATGCGCATATCCTCATCTCTTGCATCAAGCAATGTGAGCTTGAAAGTTTCGCCGCCCGGCGGCACGTCTATCACCGAATGCACTCCGTTATAGACCTGCTTCGGGAAGCACTCTCTCGCCTTGGCGTTTGCATCGTTGAATCTGCATTTCGGGAAACACCCCGGAACGATTATCGGCGCGTTGGGCTGATTGGCTGGGTCGACAAGCCTTGCAAGTGAATCGTCGGAATGATGCAGCACATCCCATGTACAGGCCGTATAGACTTTGGCCTGAAGAGCCTTCACCAAAGGGGCTTTCATACATTTGTATGCGTGATGGTTGGACTTCGCTACCGAAACATGTCCACCAATACACTTCGCGAGATGGTGCTCCATCCAGATCAGTTTATCGTCCTGCCCGACCACCGCTCCGCAGAAATCACCTGCCGTATAGAACCGGAACTTGCCGTAGGTGAAGATGCTGCCAACACTGAGGGGGTTCTCGTTCCACTTCTTGACAAGCTTCCCATTTGGACGAAAAAGATCGACAATCGAACCGTCAGGAAGCGCAACGCGTCCGTTTCCGCATATGTTGCGAACAGAGAACCCTTCAGCGCCACCGCGCAAAGGCACAATCTGATCGGAGGCGCCAACCCTGAATTTCTGCACCTCCAAACCATCTCTGGCCTTGAGATGTCCATACAGGCATTCAATTAGATATTCAAATCTGTTGATTCCCGGCTCAAACAGCTCCGATCCGTCAAACACGCCGCCGGTACGGTCTATTGCTTTTCTAAAATGCAGAAACTCAGCAGCCTCCGAAAATCCACTGAGATAATAGTCCCTACCGCCTCGATTGAGCTTCTTAGAGTACCATTGCACTGTCCCCATGTGATCGCGGTGGAAATGCGAAATAAGCATATAGTCCACATTATCGCCGTTGGGGTTCACGCGCTTGACGTATCTTGCCGCCCATTCCCCCGCATGCCTGTCGCCGTTGGGCATGATCGGCAATGCAAGTTCACCTCGCTTGCAGGCCGCAAAGTTGCCGCAGTCAAGCATCATTGTAGTCCCGTCGGGAAATATCAGGAACATGCATTCGCCAACACCAGTGTAGAGAAAATGAACCTGAAAATGACCTTTTTCCCACCCCTGCCACACAGGCGCATTCGCCGCCTCACATCCAAAATACGAAAACCCTGCCGCCGCAAGCGCCGACATTCCGATAAAATCCCGTCGTGTAGACATTCCTTCCCGCCTTTGACTCTTACATTTCATAGATGTATTTCCTTTTTTCGCCTGTCAATCGTCATTATCGCGACAATGTCCGTCTTATCAGCGGCTTGGTTAAAAACATTCGGGAATCGACGAGCGGACAGACTTCGGTTTTCCGTCAAGAACAAACACAAGTTCGCCACCTTTCTCCACCTCGGCAACCGGCAGACACGGACACTCGAAAGAGCGGCCGTTAAGCCGATATCCGACCGGATAAATCGCGTTCGGAGATTTCCGTTCAACCTTGATGTTCAGCAGTCCTTGGGAGAAACGAAGTTCCGCCGACTCCACTGACGGCGATCCCAACAGATAAGAAGAAGTACCGGCAAGCGGATACAACCCAAGGCAACTCCACACATACCATGAACTAAGACTG
>SUVZ01000386.1 GCA_015061765.1 Lentisphaerota bacterium | reverse complement strand
CTTGGTGAAACGTACCTTTTTGCAGACCTCCGCACAGCGTCCGCAGAAGATGCAGCGCCCCATGTCGAGACATGCCTTCCCGTCGCTGCAGAAAAGCGCGTCCGCGACCGGACACACGGACTTCATCGCCTCAACATCATCCGCCGTCGTATCGGCGCCAATCTCGGGTCGACCTCTGAAATCGGGCGGCAGATTTGGCGCGGCAGGCGGAAATGCCCCCGTTCTGCAACCTTCCTTGATTCTTGCTGCAAGCGCTCTAAACATACTCCACCTTTCCTATCTGTCCGTTCCGCAGTACGAGAGGTTGAACGACTTGTTGCAGATCGGGAAATTCGATATCTGTTCGCCGCGGAGAGCCCATGCCAGCCCCGGCCAATTGTGGGCCGACGGATCGACTATCTTGTAGCGGAGCATTTCGCCGTCTGGAGAAAACGCGGCGGCATGCACAAGCGGTCCGCGCCATGCAGGAACGGTTGCCGCAGCCACGGCAAATCCGCCGTTGAAGAAATCGACGCTGGCAGCATCGCCTCCGGACGGTATCTCGCCGTCAAGGATGCGCGCAATCTTCGCGTGGGCCTCATTGATCTCAACGCGACGCACGAGAGCACGGGCCATCACATCTCCGTTGAAATCTTCAGACGCCCGTCTGGCGACCCCGACGAGACCTATCTCCCTGGCGATCCTCTTCGGCACCCTCCCCGTGCCGTCAAAACGGTCGCAGACGGAATGTTCATGGAACATGAGTCTGAGCGCACGGTCAAGTTCAGGCTTGACGCGGTCGATCCACTCCTTCAGTTCAGCACATGCCGTATCGGAAAGCGACACGCGCACACCTCCGGGGACGACGGCATTGCGCCCGAATCGGTTTCCGCAGACCCGTGCCGTCATGTTGAGATACTCACCGCGGATACGACCGCAGAATGACGCCGTCTGAAGAAACGCCACGTCACCGGCGAGCGCACCGAGATCCCCGACATGATTGGCGATACGCTCCAGCTCAATCAAGAGCGCACGGACACGAAGCGCATCACCTCCCGCACGCGGAAAGCGCGACGGAAACATTCCCTCCATCAACTCTGCAAATGCAGTCGCCGCCGCGGCGGAAGTGTCGCCGGCACAGGTTTCGGCAAGCGCGATCTGGCGCGGGACACTGCCGTCCGCCGCCACTATGGCGTCCTCGACTCCGCGATGCTGATAACCAAGGAAAATCTGGAGATTGAACACGTCCTCTCCCATGCACTGGAACCGAAAATGTCCTGGTTCGATCACGCCTGCATGAACGGGACCGACGGCAACCTCATGCGCGGCAGCCCCTTTGAGAGGAACAACCTTGCCGGGATTCACATATCCGCCAAGCGAATCGAGTTTTGCGCAGACTTCATCTGCGACATCATTGCAATCTATCTTGCCTTCAACCATATAAACAATGAATTCTACAAAAAAACCGGTTCAAAATCAAGCGTCTAGGGTTCGAATGCCGCCAAGATGAAAATGTTAGGTACCCTATTGCAGAAGGAAAAGTCTTTTGATATAATTCACGGCGTTTTTCAAGCGGCCCCATCGTCTATCGGCTAGGACACGAGCTTTTCATGCTCGGTAGAGGAGTTCGACTCTCCTTGGGGCTGCCATTTTTTTTTGTCTTTCACCGTCCGGGCGGCGGAGCCCCGTCACCTGCGGTTTCATACGGGCGGATGCGCAGCCGCACTCCGAGTCCATCCGTGATCTCCCTGCACCTGGCCTGCACCTCCGGCGTCGTCACAGGACTCCCGACAATCGTCATCACAACATCAGGCACATGCTCCCTGCAGCTCTTCGCAAAGTCAAGCATCGCCTGCCAGCTTCCATGACCGAACTTCGGACGGCACATTCTGCAGTATTCGTCCGGATCGGGTGTGTTCAGGGAAATCGAAACCGTATCGACCAGCCCCTTCAGCTTTGCCGCCGTAGGCTCGCCGTGTATGAGATCGGAAAGTCCGTTCGTGTTTATGCGGACAAGCATGCCAGGCTTGCGCTCCTTCACATGCTTCGCAACCGCAAGCAGATCGTCCAGCCGCTCGGTAGGCTCGCCATAACCGCAGAACACAAGTTCCTCAAAATCGCCGAGATTGCGGGAATCGACCGAGGCGACAATCTCTTCGACCGTCGGCTCACGCTCAAGCCAGAGCGAATCCGTGCCGAACACGCCAGGCGAATTCTGCCGCAGACAGAACACGCATGCGCAAGGGCAGCGGTTCGTCAGGTTTACGTAAAGTCCCGATTTCAGTGGATATGTTATGACCATAGTCTCGAAAGCGTCTCCTCTATCGGCAGGCCGTCGGTCGGAGGGATGCCCATCCCCTCGGCCCGCGTCACCGTTTCGGTAACAAATGCAATCGCCGTGCGCACCGCATCGCCGAAACTGCGTCCGCACATCATCGAGCCAAGTATCACGGACGCGAACACGTCTCCGGTCCCGCTGCGGTCGACACCGATCTTCGGCACCTCAACGACATCGCAGCCGCAATCCTTCGTGTATATGAAATTGAGCAGGTTGCCGCCACGGTGAACCCCGCTTATCACGGCGTACCTCGCGTTCGGGGCGCATATCTCGGCGGCGAGATCGGCTATCTCCGACTCGGTTGGATTCTCCATGAACGGACGCTTCGCCAGAATGCAGGCCTCGGTAAGGTTCGGCGTGAGAACATCCGCAACCTTCAGAAGCTCCGGCATCCTCGCCGCAAGGGCGGGATCGTACGACGTGTAGAGCTTGCCGTAGTCGCCCATGACGGGATCGACCGATATCAGCGTGTGTCTGGCATGGAACGCCTCCACAAACTCCAGCACAAAATCCATCTGCGCCTGCGATGCGAGAAAGCCCGTCTGTATCGCCTCGAACCCAAGGCCTATCGCCTTCCAGTCCGCAATGTAGTTGCCGGTCCAGTCCGTGCAGTCCAGCTTCGAGAACCTAGGAAAGCCCGTATGGTTCGTGAATATGGACGTCGGCACCGGACAGCACTGGATGCGCATCGCGGACAGGATCGGCACGGACGTCATCAGAGAACAGCGTCCGAAACTCGAGAAGTCGTTTATGATGGCGGCCTTGCGCTGCCGTCCTCGACTGTATTCAGGAGTCTGAGCCTGCGCCCCTGATCTGTTCACGGACCGTTATCCTTCCTTTTCGGCGTTGAGGGCGGCAATGAAGTCCTCAAGCTTCATCTGCCCCTTGTCGCCTTCCGCGCGCGAACGCACGGAGATGACCCCGGCCGCCTCGTCCTTGCCGCCGACGATCACCATGTACGGGACCTTCATCATCGTGCCGCCGCGGATCTTCGCGCCAAGCTTTTCGGCGGACGTGTCCACCTCGCAGCGGTATCCGGCCGCCTTGAGGGCGAACTGGATTCCCTTGGCGTATTCCAACTGCTTGTCGGTGATGGGAAGCACTCGCACCTGCTCCGGCGCAAGCCAGAGCGGAAAGGCGCCTGCATAGTGTTCGATGAGGATGCCGAAGAATCGCTCGATCGAACCGAGAAGTGCGCGGTGCACCATGTAGGGACGATGCTCTTTGCCATCCGCGCCGACATACGTGAGATCGAAGCGTTCCGGAAGGTTGAAGTCGAACTGGACGGTGCCAAGCTGCCACGGACGGCCAAGGGCATCCTTTATCTTCATGTCGATCTTAGGTCCGTAGAACGCTCCGCCGCCTTCATCAACCTCGTAGCTCAGCCCTTCCGCCTCGAGCGCGGCGCGAAGCGACTCCGTCGCCTGCTCCCAGCGTTCGGGATCGCCGACCGCCTTTTCGGGCTTGGTGGAAAGATACGCCTGCACTTCGGTGAAACCGAACTTGCCGAGCATCTTCTTGGCGAAGTTCACGGTATCGCGGATCTCCTGGACGATCTGCTCCGGCGTGCAGAAGATGTGCGCATCGTCCTGCGTGAATCCGCGCACGCGGAAGAGCCCGTGGCG
Organism: Lentisphaerota bacterium; assembly: GCA_015061765.1. The sequence continues at coordinate 139 of SUVZ01000386.1, read as the reverse complement.
GACGCCGTCCTTCTCATAGCGGTACACCGTGCCGAGTTCCGCGTAGCGGACAGGCAGATCCCTGTAGGAGTGCTTCTTGAACTGGTAGCACTGGATGTGGAACGGGCAGTTCATCGGCTTGACGTAGTATTCCTGGATG
>SUVZ01000009.1 GCA_015061765.1 Lentisphaerota bacterium | reverse complement strand
CAGGCACTCAATACGGCGCACCTGGAAAACAGACTATTCCAGTTGCCGAAAGGTGAAAATCACTGCCTCAGCCTTTATTTATCGGGGGCAAACGCATTTTGTCATTCGAAAAATGGGTAAACTCCAGGAAAGCGGGGGTGTAGGGCGGGTACGGACAGGTGAAAGTTAAAAGGTTGAATGGGTGAAAAGTTAAGTATTGGGGACGGAGAAGTCAGATGTAATCCAGCATCTCCTCGACAGAACAGCCAAGGACATGCGCAAGAGACACCGCATACGATACATTCGCCTTGAGAATATCCTTCTGCCCCTGCTCGTATTGCTGAAGCGTCCGCAAAGGCACATGCGCCGCCTCTGCCAATTCGGACTGCGACAGCCCCCTTCTCCGGCGCATTGACTTTAGATTCGTTTCCTTCTTGCCTGCACGGCAAATGTCAACGACCTTCTCCACAAGGGCCTGCACATCGCGCTCGTGATAAGGCGAATAAAGCCCCGCCATCCGCGACGGAGGAACATAACGCGTCAATTCGCGAAAAGAAAGCGACGTCGCCCACTGGCAGTGAGCCAACGCCCAGCCGACCCAATAGTCTTTGCTACGGTTCAAGTTATACCGGGGACGAGGGCGCTCTTCCGTAAAGTGCGTCCTGGCAAAAGTCTCCCATACGATTTCCACCCCAGACATGCCTGAAATGAGTTTAGGATCACCACGACCAAAACGATCCGCAAGACCTGACGTAACGAAAAGTGCAAAATATTCATCTGCACTCAACTTGCAGTCCCAGACGGCATAGTCCAGCATCGCGCCCAGCGTTTCTCGCGCCTGAGCCAGATAAACTCTGTCATATGCGCAGATCATCAGCTGTCATCTCCTCCTCAAGTATCCGTGTGATGTAAAGCCCGTTGCGCTCGCAACCTCTGCGAATGTCACGATAAGAGCGCCGTGCCCCGTCATCACGTCCCTTCTTTAGCGGATACCATTCCGATGCGGCAGCCGGTATCGCCTCCTCAAACGCAATTCTATCAAAGACACGCTTCGACTTCAACATGAACTGAAGTCCGAGTTTCCCGAGATACATGGCCTCAGATAACTTTGAAAGTGTTATTGCACCATTTAGAAAGTTGCGTGCAAAAGTGAAATAGCTGTCATCCGCTCGATAGCCGATGACAGCATCCGCGTCTGAGAGATCTACTGGAAAGCGCGATAAAACATATTCTCGTGCTTCTGCCGCAAGATCGGTGTCCAGTTCAAACTCCCTATGTTGCAACAATACGGAAAGCCAGTGCATGATGCAAAATGGGGCTTCGTTAAGATGGACTACATTCAGTCCATCCGTTTCAAGCGAGTAAACATTGGCAAATCCGTCTCGCCCTTCATCGACACTCCATTCCTTAGCCAAATCCAAGGACTCGGTACAGTAAAATCCCTGCCCATAGTCATTGTATGTCTTCCCAACCCCAAACAGAGGCTTTCGAACAATGACGGGCGAACCATGGTAGAGTTTAATTTTCATGCCGCATATTATACTCCCATAGGAGTATAATATCAAGTAAGGGAACATGAATTTCTATTTACTTATTTCCACGCCCCCATTTGCCACCGTCTTTAATAAGGCAAGCAAATGCCAGACCGGAAAAGAAAAGCGTCGATGTTCCAAATACTATCGAAAGATTCGCATGGAACGACGATTGGAAGAACCACCCATGCCACAACCGCTATTCCAGCAACAGTCGCAACCGCCGCCTGGGCAGAAGTGACACGTTTCGACACGCATCCAAGCAGGAACAGACCCAACATGCCGCCTGAAAGCATACCCTGAAGCATCCACCAGGTCGACAGCGCCGACTCAACTCCAATCACGAGATTTAAACCATCAACTCTTCATTACAGGATATTACATTCCAAAAAAGGAAGTCTCCTGTTGTTTGCGGATTTCCTGCTCATCACTCCACACTATTTCGCCGGAACCGATATCCTTGAGATTGAGCGTAAACTTATAATAGCGGTCCGTCACCCCGTCAACATGCTGGCGCATCTCGGAGAGCTCTCCGTAAAGATACATCTGCGCAGCTGACTGACGCCCCATTTTGACGGCCTTTGATTGGTCGGTCATTCCGTTCAGAGCCTGATCGTTCATGATCTGCAGATCATCAGCCGCCGTAGAGCGGTCCATAAATCTGAAGCGACGCGAACGCAGAAGTTTCGTACGGATCGACGAAGTTATCGAACGCATATCCAAATGCATGGATGAACGGTTCTTGATCCCTGTGATGTCCAGCACGGGACGCTTCCCTCCGATCTCAGCTATGAATTCCTGGTCCGCCAGCATGGAATCAACCATTTTCTCAACTGTCCTGCGCACATCCTGCGGCTCTAGCGCGGCAGTCATAGCCTTGCGATCCAGTTGGGTTTCGGTGGCAACCATCGATGTGCTGCATCCGCTCGAAAACGCCGCCGCAATCGCAGCGATCACAACAACCTTCATAATATTAACCATTTGTTCGGTCCCTTTCTGCTTTCAACTCTTTTATTGGATTCACTCGGCCGTATCCGTTTCGCGGATGACCATCTTGGCCGTAACAGCCTTCGCATTAGGCGCAACGCCGGTGAACACGAAGGAATCCCTGCCGTCAAGAATGATTGCCCTGAACGGCTTGCCGTCGGGATCTATCTCCGTTCCTTCGGCGTCCAACCAGATCATGCGTGCCTGAAGACGCTGACGGCGATGCGTGAGAGACTCGATCGTCACCGACGCTTTCTTGATGCCGTCATATTGGTCATAGGTCGTACGCACAACCTTCACGCGATTGGAGAGCCTCGTCGAGCCCTCATAGACGCTTGCCTCACCGGCGAGAGTGTCTACCTTCACTCGCGTACCGGCCGTTTCGACACACCCTGCCGCTACGGCGGCAGCTGCGGCCAAAAGAACATTTCTGAACATCATTTTTTAATCTCCTTTCCACTTAAATCCAGCAACGGAGCACCGGCTCCGCCGATGCATGCGGACACGCCATGCCACACGGTGCCGGTCTTGGCGATCCATACTATACGTGTTTCGCCGGGCGATAGCGAAACCTTAACCGGAATCGAACTTCCATCCGCTCCGACGCAAAGGCTGTACTCTCCGGGCGGCATGTCGCTGTCGCACCAAATGTGCTGCATAGCAGGCAGTGTGACCCAACTTCTCGTATCGGCGCGGCGGATAGCAGAGACCACCATATTTCCGGCGAAGACCGCCAGCTTCACATAATTGTTGCCGGCGGCGTTTGCGCTCGCCTGCGCCCCCGCCTGAACCGCGGCACGGGTGAGATTGCGCACGATGACGCCGGGCAGTTTTTCTTTCAGATCGCGAGCCGCGAGCGAACACACATCCACGGCGACACCAGCCTCGCAGCCATGTTCACAGCCGGAAACTGAAACGCGCTCGGCAAGGGTGGTCGTAGAATATTTCGGAATGTCAATGGAAAAACCGGTATAGACGGGAACAGGAATTTTCAGCGATTCTCTGACGGGAACAAAATCCTGCTCGTACATGACTATCAGTTTGGACCGGCCGCTGCGGGGCGTGGCGGAGCCTTCGGCGCGCGCCGCATCCTTGGCGAAAACTGCGCACTCCGGCTTGACGGCCGATGCTTTGCGATAACTCTGCCACGCCGCTTCAAGATCGCCGTCCGCTTCGAAAAGAACGCCCGTAAGCCACCAGAGAAGAGGATTCTCCCATGAGTTCCGGCTCGCCGCGATCATGGACTCCAGCGCGGCATTCTGCTCTTCGATCAACCCGCGGGCCTGTTCGGTCATCCCTTCCGGCTCGGACGTCGCATCCGCGCCGTAGAGGCCGGCAAACGAGTCCTGCACATACACCGCAAGACGCGCATCGACCAGCGCATCCTCGCGCTTCCCCGTGAAAATCTGAGAGAGAATACCGTACTCGATGGCCATGTTCAGTTCATAGGGCGGGAGGTAATATTCACGGGTCCGGTCGTCGGTTATCGTGGATGACATTGCCGTATTGGCCAGGTCTCCCGCCTTTAACTTAGGTTCGGATTCCGTCCTGTCGACGGCTGAATCCATCGCCGAGCGGAAGCGCCGAACAGCGTCGGCGAACCTACCGGAAAGCATAGCCACGCGCCCAGCCTCGACGACACCGAGATTTTTCGAATAATAACTGTCTTCCGCAAGATCAGTGCTCCATGCCTCTGCCTGCGCGTTATTGCCCGATCGCAGCGCATCGACAGCCCGCTGTGCATCTCTATCGACAGAAACGCACCCGCAGACTATCATCCACAACGCTGCTGAGCAAAACACGCAGAAACGCATAATCAATTATCCTTCAACACTCGAACGCCTGAATTCCCGACATCGCGCCATTTCGAGGTATCGAGATTAATGCGCACACCACGCTCACGTGCGGCATCAGCATAGCGTTTCGCAAGATCGGCTCGCATCGCCTCGATCGAACCCCATTTCCGAACACCTTCGTCGCTCAACTCCAGGGCCACCTCCAACGTCATCCCTTCCGAAATTGAAACCGTCGCCACATATGGCTTCATCCATGCTCGAGTAACCCGTAACTGATGGAGTCCCGATGCGGCGCGGAACGAGCCGGGCGTAGAACCGATTACAGCTCCATCAAGTTCGACGGTCACGCCGCCAACCACGCGACGCAGTTCCTGCAGCTGCTCGCCTTTCGCACCTCTTGTCTGACTCTCAAGCTCGGCAACAGTCTTGTCAATCGTGGTTGAGACATGAAACTCGACCATTGTGTCCGCGGCGGCTGCAGGGACGCGCCAGCGCGAAGCCTTTTGCGCAACAGCCGTGGTAATGTCGCTCGCCCACTGGTCAAAAAGCATCTGGTAGTAGTTCATTGGATCGTCAGCGGCATCAAGTATGGGCAACTGACGCACCCATGTCGGCATTCCATCCACGCTAGCGCCGGTCGAATCCATAACCTTAAGCGTCATGCGCAGGGTGAAGATAGTGTTCAGCCGCCCGCCCAGATTGCGCTTCATCGAACTTGCATTGACAATCGTAGCCGCTGCTATGTAGTCGCATCCCAGCATCTTCGCGATGCGGGACACTGAACCTCCGGAGAAAACCCCGGCGATAAGCTCGGCTTTTTCTTCGGCGGCAGTCACCTTATACCGGCGGAACGTGTCCGCGACCTGCGCCGAATCGACGATCGCAAGCCCGTCCACTTCGGCCAAGGCCGCAGTCAAGCGATCGCGCACGCCGTCAACCTCATCATCCATTCCAACAACGCGCGTACGGTTTTGTACGAACACCGCGATCTTGCGCTGAGCGGAGGTCTGCTGCGCTACGGACACCGATTCGACTACGGTTGTCGTGACATTTTTGACAACCGTAGTGGTTGTTGTCTGCTGGGCAAAACCAATCACCGCGCTCGCCATTGCAAGCATTAATGTCAACCGTTTCATCTGATTTCCCTCCTTTTATTCCGTTTCAAATTCGATTTCGAGAATGTTCCCCGGCTTAATCCGTTCCGCACCAAGATAGAATCTTGATGCCCGTATATAAGAGACGCCCCGAATGTTTTAGCCTTGACCCATTCTGGATTGTCTTTCCATACAAAATATCCGCCGGAGCTTCCAATCTGAATAGCCGAAGGCTCGCCCCATTTCTGACAGCATTCCTCCAAAATCGGGTAACGCTCCCGACAGTTTCTGAGATATCTCTCGTATTGAGTAAGCCCTGGAAGCGCCACTCCGCTATCGCCATATTTAGACGGAGCAAAAAGACACCCCGAAGCAAACTGAATAAGGGATGCAGCAAATAGTATATATTGTAGGTGTCTATTCATTTCGCGTTAAAAATACCAGTTGAGAACGGGGAAAAACGGTACATCGTTATCCTCAATCACGTTAAGAAAGCCAATCTGCACGCCATACATCTTGCGCGTCACATTTATGCCGCCGATCTGAAGACCACGAAAGCAGTCGGTGGTGTTTACAACGCCGATTTGAACGCCGTCAAAATCCTCAATCCAATTCCATACGCCGACCTGAAGTCCTTTCACATCCCAATCAAATCCCCACGGCAGCCCCACGGGGGTGATGATGTTAATGGACAGTGGAGTATATGTCTTCAAGCATTGAGAGGGAGGATTCTTACCTTCCGCTTTCAAAACGGCTTCTGCGCCATGCGTGAGGCATGCACAAAGAATCGAAACAGATAGAAACAGTTTTTTCATTTCATTCTCCCAGTTTCTTTATATCGATTTTCATTGCTATCCCATAATCCCATAGGCGGGATAGAATCCTTTCTTTGATTGGCACTCATGGTATCATAACAGCAGCGTCACTGTCAATGGGGAACCTGGCGTTATTTGCCGTGATTGCAGTAATCCAGTTCCAATTTCCGGGCATTTGCGACAACTTGTTCCAAACATGGTATAATATGCCCGTGAAAACAAAAGTAAGGTGGATATCCACCTAAGAATTGGAGGACGAATGATTGTCAAGAGGGATGAATACGTTAATCGTCTTGTTCGCCTGATGGGCAACGGGAATATAAAGGTCATCACCGGCATACGCCGGTGCGGCAAAAGTTTTCTTCTGAACAAACTGCTGAAGCGCCGTATTGCAAAGGATGGTCTTGACCCGAATCGAATCGTGTCAATTTCTCTTGAGTTGAAGAAAAACGAGCATCTTCGCTGCCCGACCGCTCTGCATGAATATCTTTCCCGCTCGTTGTCTCATATCCGAGGTCGTGCTCTTGTGTTCATAGATGAATTACAGATGGCATTACCGGAACGGATGAACGAGAATGAACGCAAGCGCGCAGAGACAGCAATCTACGGTTCGCTCAATGAACTGAAGGCAAGGGCGCATACCGACATATTTGTCACCGGCTCAAATTCTTCTTTTCTATCCGAGGATGTGGCAACAATGTTCCGCGGACGTGCGGATTCCGTTCGGGTCAATCCTTTTACTTTCGCGGAATACTTCTCCGCGATGCGGAAAAATGAATTTGCAGCATGGAAGGACTACATGATTTACGGCGGCATGCCGGGCGCACTTGCCTATGCGGAAGGAAACGACCGAAAGTCATATCTGCAGGAGTTGTTCAAAACTGTTTACTTCAAAGACATCCTTGAACGGAATGCCTCGCTCGCTGATGCCGTTATTCTCGATCATGTAAGTGAGTTTGTTATGAGTGCGGTAGGCAGTTTGACAAATCCGTCTAAATTGACGAACTCCATGAAAACTGTTCTCGGACTGAAAACCGACTATCAAGTCGTGCGTCGCCATTTAGGATATCTCAAATCCGCCTATTTGATAGAAGAGGCTAAACGATGGGATGTAAAAGGTCGCCATTACATGGATTATCCTTGCAAATACTATTCTGTTGACGTCGGATTACGCAATGCACGGCTTGATTATCGGCAACAGGAACCAACACATATCATGGAAAATATCATTTTCAATGAATTACGTTCAAGAGGCTATTCCGTTGATGTTGGAACCGTAGAAATCGAAACCCGAAAAGAAGGAAAACGGGAGAAGAGGAATCATGAGGTTGATTTCGTAGTGAATTTTCCCGGAGAGAGAGTTTATATCCAGTCTGCCTATGCAATGGAAACAGAAGAAAAGCGCAATCAGGAGATTTTACCGCTTAAAAAAACAGGTGATTCATTTAAGAAAATTATCATCACCGGAGATTATCAGGATCCATGGAAGGATGAAAGCGGCGTGATTCATGTAGGTGTTATCCCCTTCTTGCTCAACAAAGAAATCGTCGAGAGATAAATCCAAAGGTTTTCAAGGTTTGCCCTACGGAATTCGCCGTGTTTTGCAAGTGCCTCGATAAGGCGCTTTGCGCATTGCCGATTCCTGAAAGGTCACACGCGTCACACTTGTCTTACACGTCCTACTTCAAGTCCCCGCTTAAAGTTGACACTTTGTTTTGTGTTGTGTTGCCTGATAATGGGACGATGTTCTCGTCCCTATGCTGTGCCCCACGGGGCGATGGGCGTCCCCGAAGGGGCGCCGCGTAGCGGCGAGCCTACGCCCCGTGGGGCACAGCATGAAATCCTTTCTGACGGTCATCAGGCAGTCTCCTTGAACCACTCGGCACGGAATTCAACCGGAGTCTTGTAGTTCAACTTTTCATGCAGACGACGATGGTTGTAAATCCAGATAGCCTCCTTAACCGCTTTACGCGCCTCGCCCCTCGTCTTGAAGTGCCGATCAAGGAAGTACTCGCCTTTAAGGATGCCGTTGAGCCGCTCTGCCATGCCATTTTCGTAGCAGTGCAGTTCCTCTGTCATACTCGATTTCCATCCAAGATCGTCCAGTAACGCACGATATACGTGTGAGCCGTACTGACATCCTCTGTCGGAATGCGCCACGACCTCTTTGCCTGCGCCGACTGCCTTCGCTGCCATCTTCAGTGCTGCAAGCGGTCCCGACTCGGTCTCTAACGTGTCGCTCATCGCCCAGCCGACGATGTCCTTTGCGAACATATCCATCACCAGCGACAGATAGACGAAACCCTCCTCGGTATAGATGTATGTGATATCCGAGCAAAGTGCTTGGTCTGGCGCCGTGATTTCTTTGTCCTTGACGAGGTTTGATGATGGTATGAGAGACGGATCTTGCTTGGACGCACAAGGGCGAGAATCAACTCTTCGTTGATTTCCTTGCGGGAACGAGCTTTGGTAGCCTTGTAGAACGCGGCCCTACTAATCCCGAATCGGCGGCAGATAGCGCACACGGAACGCTTCATTTCAGACGCAGTCACATGCATTAACTCACGCCGTTCTTTTTTTCGACTTGCAGTAACTTTCAGAACTTGCGTTTACTTCTGGACACGACGGGGGAAAATCCTCTGGTGAAGCACGCTTTGCGAAGGCAAGCAAATGCCAGACCGGAAAAGAAAAGCGCCGATGTTCCAAATACTATCGAAAGATTCGCATGGAACGACGATTGGAAGAACACCACCCATGCCACAACCGCTATTCCAGCAACAGTCGCAACCGCCGCCTGAGCAGAAGTGACACGTTTCGACACGCATCCAAGCAGGAACAGACCCAACATGCCGCCAGAAAGCACACCCTGAAGCATCCACCAGGTCGACAAGGCCGACTCAACTCCAATCACGAGGAATGCAATCCCCACAGAAGCCAATCCAAGGAATAGCGTCGCGCCGCGAAGAACTTGCACGCAAGCCGTGTCTGAGGCATCTTTACACATGTATCGACGAAACCAGTCCTCCATGATCACAGTAGCGCCGGAATTCAAGGTTGAGGAGACCGTGCTCATCGCCGCCGCTATGATCGCCGCGACAAGAACTCCCGTCACGCCAACCGGAAGCGAGTGCATGATGAAATAGGGAAACACGGAATCCTTTACAGCCATGACTTCGGCCGGAAGCATGCCGGGACGAGCCGTGTAATATGCCCACAGAAGCGTGCCGATGGCCACGAAGCAAACCGTAACGGGAAGGTAGAGAAAGCTGCCGAGACAGACGGACTTCACCGCACCGCGCATATCTTTGGCCGATATGTACCGCTGCGTATAGCTTTGGTCTATGCCAAGGTTCTGCAGATTGATGAACACCGCATATATGAAAGTAACCCAAAATGTCTCCGAAGCCCAGTCCGCAAACGAGAAGGAACCCAAAGACAGTTTCCCCTCAGACCAGATGCGCTCCACCGCCGAAGTGATCCCGTCCGGCATGGAGAACACAAGAACGCCAATGCACAGAAGCGTTCCCGCCATCAGCACAACGGACTGCACCGCATCGGTCCATATGACAGCAAGCACCCCTCCCAACATCGAATATACGCACGTAGCGAGCCCCACGATCAGTATCGTCATCGGAACACTCCAGCCAAAAAGCGTTTTCAGCAGCAGCGCAAGCAGGTAGAGGATGACGCCGGAGCGGGCTGTCTGCATCACCAGGAAACACGCGCTTCCATACATGCGCGCCCAGGCGCCAAAGCGTTCCTCAAGAAAAGAGTAGGCGGATACGGAATGGAGATTCCGGTACAAAGGCACGAACACCAATGCCGCGACAACGGCCGTGAGCGGAACTGTGAATGAAAACACAAGCGCGTTCCAGTTTGAGGCGAACGCCTTTGCGGGAAGAGCGAGAAAGGATATGGAGGAGACGAGTGTCGCGAAAATGGAAAGCCCTATGGCCCAGTTCGGAGCCGCGCCGCGACCGGCGACAAAACCATCCGCTCCTTTTGCGCTCTTGCGGAAGTAGAACGAACAGCCAAAGACCGTTACACCGACCAGATAGGCTATGAGAATGAAGAGATCTACGGCATTCACAGTTCCACCCCCAGTTCGACAAGCCGCTCACGGACAATGGCGCGATCGGAGGCATTGAACGGTTCACGCGGAGCCGCCAGCGTACCGGAACATATCCCCATAAGCGAAAGTGCGCACTTCACACCCTTGACGAAGCTTGAGTTGTGATGTCCTACGCCGTATATGAGCGACGAGACATGCATGATCCGCTCCTGAAGACTGCGCACCTTGTCGACATCCTTCGCCGTCGCTGCATCATAGAGATCAACGAAAGTGCGCGGAAACAGATTTGCCCCTCCGGCCACCCCACCTGCCGCACCCATCAGCACAACCTCGCCCATCGCCTCCTCCGGACCGATGAAGATCCGGAAGTCCGGCCTGTCGCGCACCGCGTAACGGCAGGCGTTGAAATATCCGATGTTGCCGGACGAATCCTTAAGTCCGATGATGTTGGGATGCTTCGCCAACTCCACGACCGTCTGCACGTCAATCGACACCTTCACCTGGGCCGGCATGTTGTACAGGAAAAGCGACAGAGGCAACCTGTCCGCAAGATTCAGGTAGTAGTCTACAAGCTCCGGCTGCCCGGCGGCAAAATAGTACGGAGGGGCGGCGACGAGCGCGTTCGCGCCGCAATCCGCCGCATATTCGGCAAGCCGCAAGGATTCGTCTATCACCGTATCCGTTATTCCGACCAGCACCGGCACACGTCCGTCGACCTGACCGCATACACGCTGAACCAATTCCCGTCTTACCGCATACGGCAGGTCCGTCGCTTCACCTGTCGTTCCCAGCAGAAACAGACCGTGCACCCCGCCTGCAAGAATATGCTCCACAAGACGCGACACGCCTTCAACATCAAGTCCGCCATCTTCCGCAAGAGGCGTAACCATCGGAGGTATCACTCCATAAAACTTCTCTGGGTCCATATTCATTTCTCTGTCTCCAATTTCTTCTTGCCGATGTTTACCATGAATTTTCTGAACCCTTCAACGCCCTTGGCATCCGGACCGCATACGTGCGGCGTCGACGCGGAAAAGAAAGTGCGGCCGAGGAAATCCGGAAGCGAATCGCCGCCGCCCGTCAACACATGAAAGCGATACGCCGCCAAGGCCGCAACACCCCACGCACCGCCCTCACCCGCCCCCTTCAACGCGGCGACAGGCGTCTCGAGCGCATCCGCAAGAATCTGCTGCGCGACACGAGGAGTCGTGAAAAGCCCGCCATGTCCAGTGAAGCGAGACATGCGCACACCCTGGGCATAAAGCGTCTCCATTCCTGACGCCAGCGTTGCGAACACTGCATACAGCTCTGCCCGCACAATGTTCGCACGGGTAAGTCGTGTATCCGGTGAATGCCAAAGATATGGATTGGATTCCGGGACATTGGCCAAGGGTTCCGCCGAAATCCAGTTTGTGGCCAGAACGCCGCCGCAATCCGGATCCCCTTCAGACAGCGCCTCATTGAGCAGCGAATCGTAGTCCCCGCCGAAGAGGTCGACCCAACGATCCAGTTCGCCGCATCCGTTGTTGCAGTGAACCATCGCCACATCGTCGCCGGACGGAGTGGACACGAAATCAATCCACTGATTTACGCGATCAATCGGCCGTTCCAGAACCGCCATGGCGAATACGCTCGTTCCAACGGATACGTTCCCGGTGCCGGGACGCACCGAGTTCGTGGCAACCATCCCCGTCCCGCCGTCCCCCTCCGGCGGACACATCGGTATTCCGGCTTCAAGTGTTCCGCTGTCGTCCAGCAACGCCGCTCCTTGCGGAGTCAGACATCCCGCATCTTCTCCGGCGACAAGCACCTCCGGAAATATCGCCGTTATATCAATACCCGTCAGTTTCCGGAACGCTTCAACCTTGGTTTTATCGTAATCCTTCAGTGCGGAATCGACAGGGAACATTCCGGATGCGTCATCAATGCCGAGAACCCGTCGTCCCGTGAGCAGATAATGCACATATCCGGCAAGCGTTGTCATATGCGCAATGCTCTCAACGTGCGCTTCCTTGTCTAGAATTGACTGATAAAGCTGTGCGACCGACCAACGGATCGGCAGATTTTCCCCGAATACAGAGGAAAGCTCCCTTCCGGCAGCCTCGGCGTTCGTCGATCTCCATGTGCGGAACGGTGCAAGCTGTACCCCGGACGAGTCGAACGCAAGATATCCGTGCATCATCCCCGAAATTCCGATCGCATCGAACCGACGCGGCCTCGTACCGAACCTTTCGGCGAACTGGGCGACACAGGCACCGTACGCCGCAGCCAAACCGCGGCGGGCGTCTTCAAGATCATACATCCATACGCCGCCGTCCGCCTGACGATTCTCCCATACGAAAGAACCGGAAGCGAGCACAGCTCCGGAACCACCTATAGCCACGGCCTTTATGCGGGTTGAGCCGAGCTCTATCCCTAGAAAAATATTTTTCATCCAAAACCTCTGCTGAAAACTTATATCGCGGAAGTTTACCACATAAACTGAAAAAGAAAATTCTGTGAACGATTTTTCTCGAATGATTTTATATAATATCGGCCATGCATAGAGATGGATACCAAAATATCAGCGCAAAGCTCAATTCCAAAAAAATCGGTTTGGGCTGGCTCTCCGGAATAACAGCGTGGCGTACATCCCGCGCCGTCTCAATGGCCTCCCATCAGCATCCGCATATTGAACTCCTGTTCTGTCTGAAAGGAAATCTGATTTATGAGATCAGCGGATACGGAGCCATAACGGTCAGCGAAGGATCCGGGCTTGTGATTCCAGCACACACACCACATCCTGAAAGATGGCACCGACACTCCGTGCGAACGCCTCGGTCTGCATATTGCCAACACCATGTCGCAAAAACAGCAATTCGGAGTGTTCTCGCCGGCAGATTTCCGAGAACTACATTCAACATTGATGGCTAAAGCCGCGTTTCCGTTCCGTCTCGACGCAAAACTTCTCACTTCCGTGAAAGAACTATCTGGATTGACATACAACGAATCAAAAAACACGATCAGTAACGGATTCCTACGGGCTCTTTGCTGCACGATACTCTATCGCACGGCCGAGGTACTGTCCAAACCCATTATTTCGTCAAGTCCTCGGATAATGGACGAAGCGATCCGTTTCCTTGAAGAAAACTACGCCAGAAAGATCGGAATAGACGATCTCGCACAAAGAATGGGCTATGGGCGGACCCGCCTTTTCCATCTTTTCAAACAGCACACCGGCCTTACTCCAAACGAATATCTTGTACGCTACAGAATCGACAAGGCGAAAGAGCTGATCAGAAACCACTCAATACCGATTCGCAAAATCGCCCGTGCGACCGGTTTTTCGACCGAATCCTATTTCAGATCTGTATTCAAAAAATATACGGGGTACAACCTTGAATCCATGATCGTTTGAAAATCGCCTTCTTGCTTGAGCACCCTTTCAATTCCGTTTTTCAAATCTTCGTCTGAAAGCTCAGCTCCATCGGCTGACTCCATCCCAATGGCTTCGCACAACTGCTGCACGTCACCGGTGACCCGATTGGCCATCTCAAGCACTTTGAGCAAAATGTCCCGGGATGCAGTCCGGCTGCCAAACCGACAAATTCAATGATTTTTACCAACTTAGTTGAAATCCGCGGGGGCTCTTCTTCTTTATTCGTGAGAAGAAGCGCCTAAAACCAAGTTGAAAAACTGCTCAAAGCATTGATTTTTGTCACTGCTATCCAATAGAGCAGACAGCAACCTTTCTTTCAGTTGCTTTGTAAGATATCATAAACGAGGGGTTGCTGTCAGACCCGAATCTTGAGATATTTGCAATAAATTACCTCCTAACTTTTTGCAACTTTATCGCTATTGTTGCGCGGCAAGCATGTTGCCTTGGCTTCACAATGTGTATAATTTCCGACTGCATTAAGAAGAGTCACAGCACATGTTGAGATTAACGGACTATTGGATAGCAGGACGCTGATTTTACAATGGTTTGCCTAAATTCATCAACACAGAGGTTTTCAAAACAAATTTTATCCGTAAAAAATTTCCGCGCCATAAGCGCGGAAACAATCAGATAGTGCAGCCTATCCTTTTGCTATTGAATAGCAGTGCATCAAGTCAACATTTTTTGCAACACCGGCAACTGAAAATAATCCAACGGACGGTTCATATCCTCTATGGCCTTGTGATGATCTTGCCGAGAAGGTAGTGCTTGCCGTCGGGATACCAGAGAATGCGCTCTCCATTCACCACAGTGTAGCTCGTGTAGTAAGAGTTCCAGCTTATCGTGCGCGGATTGAGCATGCGCTTTTCTGTGAACTTGATCGGCTGTTCGCCATTTGGATCATATTCGCCCCAGATGATGTATACAGGTCCACGGTTTTGGTAGGCGGTATTCTTCTTCTCGAAATCGAACGTGTCGTGGATCATCGCGAAATACACGCCGCTCCCGGACTCACAGCCGTTGTAGTCGTAAATTGGGCAGGGAGAGCGCGGCTGAAGATATGCGCGGCCGGTGGAATCCCTCAGATGCTTTGGATCAGACCATGTACGCCCCACATCGGAGCTTACGCTCCATGCAGGATGCCCGGTGGACGTGCGCATCAGCATGAACAGCCGTCCGTCGGGCAGCTTCACCATGGAGCCTTCCTCCAGAGCGTCGCGTCCGTCACCGGGATGAAACACGTCCTTTTCCGCCATGCGAGCCACGCACAGGTCGTTGGATCTGGAATTGACGGTAATCTTAACATCGGCGATTTCCGGATTGTCGTCAATATTCTCGAAACGCCATAGGCACACAACCCTTCCCTTGCCGTACATTGAGGCGGCAACGGCAAACTTACCGTCTTCCAAGAGACGCAGCGGCCGCTGCCAGTTTATCCACGGCAGCCTGAAACGAACGCACGACTTATCATGGACGGTACCGGCGACAGGAACGAATCTCGGCTCGCTCCATGTATCGCCGCCGTCATCGGAATAGAATCCGCACAGAGCTTCCCCTTTAGACTTCCCGGGCCTGATGACCTGATTCCACAGGCAGTAGAGCCTTCCGCTTTTCGAAAGCATCGGTTGCTGCCACGAAGCGTCAAATCCTCTAATGCTGCGGCAGCGGGACCCCGCCAGAATATCCGGCTTCGACCACGATTTGCCGTCCTTGCTCTTGGCGAAGCAGATGTGGTGATCTCCGGCCCCTTCCCACGAAGCCTGCGTCCAGAACGCATAGTACTGCCTTCTGCCGTGATCGTACAGCACCTGGAAATGATCGTTGTAGCTGTCGCCGAGCTTGCGGGGATCCATGTTCTTCTTACCTTTGGGCTGTACGGGCACGTACACGATCCTGTCAGGCGAACTTACGTTTATGGTATCGTCCACGGCGGCTTCGGATGAAACGGCGGACAGAACGGCTATCGCGGCCGGGATAAGCGCGGCCCTGCTGATGACGGATTTAACGGCAATAACTCTCATGGGCGGGATTTCCTTTTCTGTCAACGCTGCACACGTCCCGTGCCATTACCCGCAGCGAGAGCCTCCACCTCGGCGACCGAGACGAGATTGAAGTCATGCTCGATCGAATGCTTGAGGGCGGAAGCCGCGACCGCGAAGTCGATTACCGACTGTGAATCCTTCCTTTGGGCAAGGGCGTAGACTAGTCCACCTCCGAACGAATCTCCACCGCCCACACGGTCCACGATATGCAGTGCGTATTCGCGAGAGAAGAACGCCTTGCCCGCCTTTGCGTCGTAGAGCATACCGGCCCACAGGTTGTCGAACGCCGAAAGAGACGTCCTCAGGGTGATTGCAACCTTTTTGCATCCGAAACGCTTAACAAGCTGTTCTGCTACGGAAACATATCCTTCCTTGTCGAGCTTGCCGCTTTCGACATCCGATCCCTTCCCGACAATCCCGAACACGTCGGCGGCGTCCGCCTCGTTGGCGATGAGCACATCGACGAACGGAACGAGCTTCGCCATGCAACGGCCGGCCTCGGCCTTGCTCCAGAGCTTGCCACGGTAGTTGAGGTCGCAGCTGACGGTTATCCTGTGCGCCTTGCAGTATTCAAGGGCATCCATGCAGATTGCGGGAAGTTCACCGCCGAGGGCCGGGGTTATGCCCGTGAAATGGAACCATTTGGCGCCTTTAAGTATCTTCGGCCAGTTGAAATCACTGCGTTTGGCCAGCGCGATCGACGAACCGGCGCGATCGTAAATCACCTTTGAGGCGCGCTGGGACGCCCCCTTCTCCACGAAGTATATCCCCAGTCTCGGTCCGCCCCACACAATGCCATCCGTCCCTACACCAAAGCGGCGCACCGCGTTGCGCGCCGATTCGCCGAGCGCATTAGCGGGGAGCTTGGTCACGAACGAAGCGTTAAGACCGTAATTCGCGAGCGACACCGCAACATTCGCCTCTCCACCCGCATAGGACGCCTCGAAGCGTTCAGCCTGCACAAAGCGCCGATACCCTTCCGGGTTCAGCCGCATCATTATCTCTCCAAAACAAACAACTTTCATCTTAACTCTCCACACTCCTCTTTCAACTTGCCTCAACCTTTTAAACCTTTAACCCTTTAAACTTTTAAACTTTCAACAAGCTCCCGCGCGGCCGCGGCGATCTTGTCCCATGAACCGGACGCAATCCACTCCTTGTTCGTGAGATTGCCGCCGACACCCACGCCAACGCATCCGGCCTGTATGAATTCGGCGGCATTGGCGGCCGAGACACCGCCCACCGCAAGCATCGGTATGTGCGAAAGCGGTGCGCGCAATGCCTTTACGTACCCTGCGCCGAGCGAACCGGCCGGAAAAACCTTAACGTACTGCGCACCGGCTTCCCATGCGTCAACGGCCTCTGTTGGCGTCATGGCGCCGGGCATGGCAACCATACCGCGTCCCACGCATGAACGGATGAGAGCGGCGTTCACGTTCGGCGAAACCATGAACACGCCTCCGGCGTTTTCGCACCTGGAAAGCTGCTCTTCCGTGATGACCGTGCCCGCTCCGACATGCATAACGTCGTCGAACCTGCCTCTTATTGCCTTGATGGCTTCCACCGTCTTGATCCAGTCCCCTGGGGATGACTGGTTGAACGTGACCTCCACGAGACGGATTCCGCCCTCCGCGTACGCCTCGGCAAGATGGAGGCAAGTGTCCGGATCGAACCCCCTGATGATAGCCACAACGCGCGTATCCGCCAAAGTTTTCCGTATTTCTTCCTTCATATGTTTCCCGTTCATTTAAAAAGAGTTGCGCAGAGGGATTTAGCCCCCACATAAGCGATTGCGACCGAGAACACGAACGCCGCCGCAAGAAGAGCGTTGAATCCCGGACCAGCACGATGCACACCCATGACATCCTTGCGATTAAGCAGCCATGTCACCGCAGCAACCGTCAAAGGAAGCACGAAAACGTTCGACACCTGCGCGGCGATCGTAACGGTCACGGGATTTGACCCGAGCGCAGGAACGACAAGAGCCCAGGCTGCCGCCACGAGACAGAACACGCGGAAGGTCACGGACTTCGTATCCATGCGTCCCGCGCGCCAGTCACCAAGAAGAAGCGGTCCGACCATCATGATCGGGAACACGGATGACAATCCGGCCGCAAGCGTACCGACCATGAAAAACGCGACGGCGAAGCGTCCCGCCACCGGTTCCAGAGTCCCCGCCATATCGAGAATGCGCACGATCCCTTTGCCATCGGCGAAAAGGACACCGGTCGCCACGAGCATTATCGATCCTGAGATGATGAACATGAGCGTCGCCGAGACGGTGGAGTCGAGACGTTCCTTCCCGAGATCTGCCGAGCCGAGCTCCTTTTCGCGCACAATGAGCGGACGCGTCACGAACGTCGGAGCCGCCATTGTCGTTCCGACAAAGGCCGCAAGCATGAGCAGCGAGGCGCCGTCCGTCGGCAGCAGCGGCTTCAGGGCGCGGGAAAGAACCGCCTGATCCGGCCACGTGACAAAAACGGAAACGATGAACGTGACTGCCATCAGCGTCACGAAAAACACCAGCACCTTTTCGAAGAAAGCATATCGTCCGACCATGAGAAGCGCATACATTACGGCTATGATGCCGCAGGCGACAGGAAACACGCCGGCCGATATGCCGAACGCCTCGCGTATCGCCCCTGCCGAGAGGATGAGGATACCTCCCAGACATGTATACTGGGCGGTGACCACGCCGAGAAAAACGCCCAGCGCGATCCATCTGCCGCCCGGCAGGAACCGTGTGATGCCATGCAGGGCGGTTTCGCCGGTCACGGCCGCGAAGCGTCCGTAGGCCGTCATGAGCACTCCGGAGAAAAGACAGCTCAACGCCAGCACCCAAAGAAGCCCGAGCCCGTAATCGGCTCCGGCCTTCGCCATCGATGTTACGCTGCCCGTGCCGATCGTGTAACCGATAGCGAAAATTCCGGGACCTATCGCGGCCAGCGCCGCACCGATCTTTTTCATCAATTCCATAGGTTCCTTCCGTCTGCGAATGCGGTTATTGTTCCGTCATCAGCGCACAGGAAAAACAATCCCGCGATCTTGGCCATGTTTGATGTTTCGTTTGTCTGTTTCATGAATTTTGATTTTCTTTACGCCACCAAAGCACACAGAAGATACACTTCCTCCGTTGAAGATGTATTAAACCACAATCTTGTATACAAGTCAATGACGGAAACCAACCAACATTGACGGAGGACATGTTACGTTGTTGCAGAGTTTGCTATAATATTATCCGTGAAAAACATACGCACAAGAAGCCTGAACCAGCAGGCATACGATTTCATCTGCTCCAGGCTCGCCAGCGGAGACCTGAAGCCCGGAAGCAAACTTTCCGAGCCATCGCTTGCCGCCGCCTGCGGAGTAAGCCGCACCCCGATGAGGGAAGCGGTAAGGCGACTCGTAGAGGAAGGCGTACTGTACCAACGGGAAAAATCGGGCACATACGTGTCAAGATTCGCCGCCGACGACATTTCAGACGCATACGAAATAAGGGCGGTGATAGAATCTGCAATGCTGCTGAGGGCGGTGGAAAAACTAAAAGAAAAAGATTTGGACACACTCCAGCGCAATTGCGACAGAATGCACAAAGCGATATTGGACATGCGCAATTCCGGCTTGCCGCTCATGACAGGGAAAACCGAATCCTTGTTTCTGGAGGAGGATCTTGCGTTCCATCTGCGCCTCCTGCGGGCATCGGGAAACGCTCTTGCTGAAAAGATTATCGCCAACACATACAGGCGCAATCAATTTTTCGGAACGCATTCGCATCAGCGCAACCTTCGCCACGTCACAACAGCATGGCGTTTCCACTGCGAAATCCTCAAAGCCTGCAGACAACGTGACGCCATATCGGCCGTCAAATGGTTGAAGGAGCATCTCGCCTATTCGGAAAAGGATGCGCTTCTGCCGCTGTCGATGATGTAGAACGACAATCGCGCACACTCATCCGCATACCCGCAACCGTCGTTAGAACCCTGTCGAAGTCGACAGTGGTGAGTGAGGGCGTTAGGAGTTGGCGCCGCAGGGTGCAAAGCGCTTGTTTGGCGGCTTAGGTCTTGCGGAAACGCTTACGCCGGCGGAAATTTGACCGCCCTGGACATATCCGGCGTCAGCAGCACACGATCACCGCCGACAGGCGCCGACGCGACCAGCGCCGACGAACCGGTAAGCCGCACAACAACATTCACTTTTCGCAGATCGGTAACGCAATGCACCAATGTCTCGGCGCCCAGCGGCTCGGTCAAATCCACCGTAGCGGCAAATCCGCACACTCCGCCGGCGACTCCTTCGCCGTCGGCGCATCTCGCCTCTGCGTTAAAAACAAAAATTTCCCAAAAATTATAGAATCGACTTGCAGTAACTTTCAGAACTTGCGTTTACTTTTGGACACGACGCTATCACCCAATATACTTGAACTCCAAAGAAGATACGAAATAGACTAGCGATCTGTTGCAATTGGAAATGAGAATTCTGTTCGGAACAATTCTCTCGCTTCTGATGAGACAGTGAATCAATGAGAATATGGTTTGGACTGATTCTCAAGATTACGGAGCGGACGAAATCTTATAAACCTCCCAAATAACGCTATTTTGCAAAATCACCAGAATCACAAGCGAAATTATCACTCTTTTCAGGATCCCACCCCAATTATTCCATTCGATAAATGAGCTCGTCTAAGCCGAAACCATTTTCCGACAGAGAAACGATCAAAGATGTGGTAATATTGTATTGCATTTTTGGGATTCTCCAGTGTGGTAACAAGAGCATCCCAAAAATGCTTTTCTTTTTCAACCAAAACAGCCATTATTCAAATAGATAATTTTCTTGTTCCCCCGTTCCTCATCCCAGACTTTGCCACATTATCAAAAAAAAACATTCTCATCCGCATCGCGGGGAAGGATTTCAACTGCATCTTATTTTTCTTTTTCCGGGCGCTTGTTGTATAATAAGCCCCATCATGGAAAAGAAAAAAAAAACGAAATGATCTACGGACTTCTCATCCACCTCGGACGCAACATGTGGGCACCCCACAAGGCAGCGGACCATGTACGTTGCGACGAAAAGATATGGACGGAAATCACCGAACACATGGCCGACGTCGGCGCAAACATGCTCGTGATCGATCTCGGCGAAGCCATGATCTACCCCAGCCGTCCCGAACTGGCCGTGAAAGGTTCCTGGAGTCCCGAAAAGATGCGCAGGGAGCTAAAACGGCTGCGCGGTCTCGGCATTGAACCGATCCCGAAGCTCAACTTCTCCTCTTCGCACCACGCATGGCTCAAGGACTACGGACGGATGGTGTCGACGGAAGAATATTACAAGGTCGTCTCCGACGTCATCCGCGACACCGCCGAGATTTTCGACCATCCGCGTTTCTTCCACCTTGGATGGGACGAAGAGAAAGAGAAAATCCAGAAGGTCAACAAGTTTGAATACATGCTCATCAGACAGGGCGACCTCTGGTGGCACGACATGCTCTACACCGTCAAGGAGGCGGAAAAGCACGGATGCCGCGGATGGATATGGAGCGACTATCAGTGGCTGCACAAGGACGAGTTCTTCGAAAAGTGCCCCCGCAACATCCTCCAGAGCCACTGGTTCTACCATGCGGGATTCGACAAGCCCGAGCGCGACGACAAGGCCATGAGGGAAGCCCCCTGGGCGGAGTCACACACGCTCTGCGTGTTCAAAGAGCTCGACGAAGCCGGGTACGACCAGATCTGTTGCGGCTCCAACATCTACAACCAGAACAACTTCCCGGACCTGGTGAAACACTGTCTGAGAAACGTTTCACGGGAAAGGCTTCTCGGATTCCTCAACGCCCCCTGGGGTGAGGTGGACGCCACGCCCAAGGGACGCGCCCGCTACCTGAACGCCGTGGACCAGCTCGCGGGCGCCCGCGGAATGACCGAACGCTACCGCCGTCTCAACGGCTGACGACCGGAACTCAGGGAAAGCGGCGTGGGCGCTTCCGTGATTCACCTGGCGGGACGTATTACGGCAGCGCGTTCGGTCGACAGAACGGGAAGCGCATCGCCGCCGATCTGAAGATAGACCGTATTCGTTATCGACGGGAACACAAGCGTCCACGTTCCTGACGGCACCCCCTTTTCGGAAGCGCATTTCAGCGTCTGCCCGACCTTCTGCAAAGGCATTTCATCCACGACCTTCCCCGAAGGATCGATGAGTTTCGCGCTCGCATCGCAGCCATCCTGATTGACGCCTACCAACACCTCCTTTGCCCCTTGCGGCACATGGAAATAAAAAGTCTGATTCTCGCCGCTGAAAATGCGCGTCTCATTCGAAAACAGAATACCGCCGGAAGTAGAAGAATTCGACATCCTGATCACGCCCCGGTTCTTCGGCGCAATCTCCAAACGGTAAATCTTTCTGCCGTCAGCCTTAAGCCGATAGGTAAACTCGCCGTCGGGAATGTCAAAACTGCCGAGATCCGTACCCACCCCATCAAGCAGCTGCGCCACGCCACACACGCCCTGCATCTGACGCAGATGCCGCGACTTGAATTTGACCTCATACTCACCGGCGCAAGGCGCCGCCAGCACATACACGAAACCAGAGAGAAGTTCCGGCGTCCATTCGCCTTTCAAAGCCTTCGGCGCGAAAATCTCCAGCCTGGAAAAATCAACGGTATTCCGTTTGAATCTGACAGCCATCTCCGGCCGCGGCGCACGTGTTTTCGCAAATTTCCCGAAGTCAAACTTCTCACACACTCCATCCCGGCACACCTGTAACACGCCGGACGAGCCGTTCACAAAGCCAAAGCCTCTCTGACTTTCGACGCTCATCACTTTGGCGTCTTTTCGCAACAGGACTTTTGAATTCTTGAATGTGACCACTCCGATATTTTCGGCGAGCTGCGCATTGGAGATGTAGATTGCCGAGTCGCGCTTGCTCTCCCTTGCATCGAACAAGCAGTTGGAGAAGCTCAGATGCATACCTTCGGGCGTATGGTTGACAAGCTTGAGCGCATACTCCCCGTTGGCATGGACTTCGCAATCCTCAAATGCCACAGTTCCCTTCACCTGCCCCTTTTCGCCAATCCGTTTCGACGTGCCGGTCATGAAGGTTATTCCGCTGTAGCCGTTGTTGTTTGCGACGCAACGCCTGAACGTGATGGACACCGGCTCCGAAGTCGCGTCCAAATATCCGAAATAGAGATCCATCCCGTGAGCCTTGTTGGCGTTGAACACGCAATCCTCAAAGAGAACTCGCTTAAGGTACTGCGACGGATGATGCGGCTCGAGATCCACCCCGCTCTGCGGCGGAGTGCCGATGGTATCATTGAATACGCACTTGCGCACGGTCAGCCCGTCCACGCTTATCGGACTCATCCCCTGCCGGTGATTGTCGAGACATTGCACGCTTTCGATAAGCACATCCTTCGAATAGCACAAGTAAATGCCATCGCCGCCGGAAGCGATCATCTGAAGGTTTGACACGCTCACATTCGAAGCCTTATGGATTGCAAGCGTGTGCCGCCACTCGCTGCGCTCATATCCAAGCGCGGAATTTTGATAATCCTTCTTTTGCATCACCAATTTGGCGGTTCCTTCACCGCGGACAACCACATTACTCACGCCGGAACACACCTGAAGCAAGCAATCATTCCGCCCTTTGAACTCTCCCCGCTTGGCCACAAGATTGACGCCGTCTTCAAAAACAACCTCGACATTGGAATTTTTTATCTTCAGCGGGCTGGTAATCCAATCTCCAGACTGCCGGTCAATCACGACCTTTGCCACCCCAGAGTCGAGCAGGCGCTGGAGATATTTCGTCGAGTCCTCCGGCGAATATCCGAAATCCGAAGCATAAAGAACTCCATGCGGGCGAGGAGCCTCCGCCACCTTCACATTTTCAAGCGACACCTTCCCGACATTCTCAAGCGCAACCTTGCCGCCACCACCGGCTTTGATTACGGTAAACGAGCAATTCCGGAAAGTTACGTTATCGGGTATGGTCTTGCCCATCCCTTGAACCGTTGGCGCAAACATCGTATTGCCGCACACGTTTTCAAATGAAATGTTGCGGATGAAAGCCTGAGAACCTTCCGTTCCTCCAGTCACCCTTACTGCAATGCCCGACAAATCTATATCAATATCCGAAAACGCCACCTCGGAAATCGACACCCCTTTTAATTTGCTGTTGTAACTCGACTGAACCAGCGCGGCCGTTCCGCAATCAAGAATCTTAAGACCGCTGACGCGCACATTCTTGATCCGTCCGCTGCCTACGCCCACGCGAACCGCCGCCGCCTGCACGCGGCAGACGCTGTTGGAGATTTCAATGTCTTCACAGGCCTTCTCCGGACCTTTCAGATAATTTGGAACTCCGCGAACAGCGAAAGCGTCATCGCCGGTAATAATATCGCAATCGCCGATTTTAACATCTTTGCAGCAGTCAATGTCAAAAGCATCGGTATTGAGATGTCGGAAATTATTGCTGCAAAGA
>SUVZ01000385.1 GCA_015061765.1 Lentisphaerota bacterium | reverse complement strand
CGTTCCCCGCCACAGAGGCGGAGACACCCGCAATCATCATGCAGGCGGCAAACAGGGGCATCTTCATTTCACTCCTCGGTCAATGTGCAGCAGACAGGCAGATGGTCGCTGAGCCTTCCGCAATCCGGAAACGATACGTCTGACATCCTGAACCCACGCACGATCACATTGTCGATGGCAAGCTTCGGGCCGTGGGTAGGAGCCGTCTTGACCTCGCCCGACTGCGCCAACCTGTATCCGGCCTTGACGAACACCTGAAACTCTTCGGGGTTTCCGGTCTCCCACGGGTTGCCGCCCTTCTTCGCCGGCGGATGCCATTTAAGCGTATTGAAGTCTCCCGCAATCACAACCCTCGGTTCATTCTTGAAATCCTCGATGAGTATCCGCATCTGATCCTCGCGATCCTGCTCATGTCCCGGGAAATAGTTGCCCCAGTCAAGATGCGTCTGCACAAACCATGCGGGGCGTCCGCCGCCGAGATCGACCTTTACCGCCTTGTAGTATGTGTTCTGCCTGTGCTTCGGATAGTATTTCATGCGGGTTTCAAGAACCTTGAACTTGCCGTTGAGGAACACCGCGTTCCACTGCCACGACTCCTGCGGCCCGATGTGCTTCGCGGAGTAGCGTCCGAAAACGTCTCTGGACGCCCTATGTACGCCGTTTGACGTAAAGTCCTCGCTGTATTCGCATATTCCGATGGCGTCAGCCCCAAGCCTGTCGAGGAACCTGTTGTATTTGACGATCCAATCCTTCGCCTCACTGTCGGCTATGCGGGTGTCGCGCCAGCGTCCATAGGCATAGTGCCCGATGTTCCATGACGCAAACCTGAACGACTTCTTCGCCTCTGCGCCTCCGGCAACGAGAGAAAGCGCGGCGATGGCGGCCGCAATGAACGTTGTTTTCATGTCATGTTTTCCTGTTGGACTTATCTTATCGAAATTACCGTGCCGAACACTCCGGCGTCACGCAGATACCCCGCATTGTCGAGATAAACCCTGCGCCCGTCATAGCGCATCTTCGCCAGCTGTGCAGACGTGAGGGCCGACGGCGACTCTCCGAAACGGATCGCACCGGACGCCAGATCGCCCACCACCGTCACCCGTACGCCATCCGCCCATGCGACGGAAGAGGAATCCGCGAAGGACAGTTTGCCGCCAGTTCCGACGGAAAGCACTCCGGATCCGACAACGGCCAGGCTTCCAGCGGAATTGACCGTGCCTGCGGCAGCCGAGAGATTTCCTCCGTTCATGCTGTAGGGTTGTGATGGCGATGCGCTTCCGTGCATGAGCCACTCACCAGCCTCGATGCTTACGGGCTGCGAGGACGGAGTGAGATTTCCGAACGAACCGTAATGCGCCAATGTGCCGCCGCCCGTCTTGCGGAGAAGTGCGCCTTTTGACGTTTCCGTGTGTGCGTTTATGTCCCCATGGTAATGGAAGTCTATTTCGCCATCGTCAGTGACATCCAAAACATTGAACTCCATCTTCTTGATGCTTGTGCCGGCACCGCCTTTCAGCAAGGCTGATGCCTCGCACGAGGACGGACTATCACCTGAAACGCGCCATGACGCGCTGCCATCGACATACCCCATCTGAAACGGCATACCCTTCACCACAGCTCCATCCCTGAGCGTCACGCGCTCCAAAGAGCACCACGAATCAGAATTTGCAAAAGACGAGTCATCGCGCATGATCAGCTCGCCGCCCAGCAAATGCACATGCTGAGCCTGATCAAGCGCCGATGCACGGCGAATCCTGAGCCGTCCACCCGACAGAACGCGTATCAAGGATGTATTTCCTGATATTGCGGCATATTCCATCAGAAGCTCGCCGCCTTCAGCAACCTCCACAATTCCTTTCGCAGGAAATGCTGCGGCAGAAGAATTGTTTGGAATCCTCACGCTGACACGCGAATCGGAGTTTCCGGCAATGCGAAACACCGCGTCCGCACCCAAGTTCTGCCCAAGACCGTCTTCAGGCTCCATCTCGTTGGCGAAGGATGCACCAACTTCAACAAGGGAGGATGCTGCCTCCGAATACGCAAACCTGAAGTGACAGGCTCCGACGGGATGGCTCATGCTTCCCGTCGCTGGCGTGACATACTCACGGTAAGCATCAAATCTTGGATCCAGCACCGAATACCCGCCTCCGATATAACCTGTCACACCGCCATCTTTAGCCTCAATCTTTACATATCCTGCACTGAGGGCTTTTGCGACAACATTGAAACTGGACTGCTTCAGTTCCAGAACGACAAAACGCCATGTATAGTTGTCCGTGGCTACCTGTACCTCTCCTGTGATGCAGAGGTTGTTGCCGCGCACCTGGTAGAACTGGGCCGGAAAATATCTTCCGCTCACATACGAACCCGATATGTCCGCAAACACATTAGTGAGAGTCGTCAGCATCCGATTTTGGGAAACAGTTACCGCAGACGACGCAATGAAACCGTCGTAGGAATCGACATCGGGCTGTTCCGCGCCCTGTTCCGGTGCTGCAATCGTGACCAGGCCCGACCCGTTAAACCCATTTGCCAACGTTCCGTTCACCGCCGACGGCTGCATCTTCACGGATGCGCCGCATGACGGCTTGATGGATATTGTAGAGGCAACTGCGCCGCGGAATTCCACCTCCGCCGAATCGGTCCGTTCCATGAAGAAATTGTTCACGCCATATCCACCATCGGACTGCGGAGTATGCACAAGGGAATTTGTTGTGAAATTCGGATCCGGCGATACCTCATTGCGGGCGATAAGCCTCTCGATATCCTCCCCGTGAATATGGCGGGTGCTGTGGTAGCAGGCGCGATCGAGGATCCCTTCGATGTTAGCTCCGTTCTGGCGCAGACGCATAAGAACGATCTTCGATTCAACAAAACCCGCCTTCGCCTGCACAAGCGTGACAGACATCTGGCTGAAGCCATCCTTCTCGAAACGCTTCACGTTGTATGGATAGTACACGCCCGCGTCATACTCGCCATTCCCCGAACCGCGAATGCTCTTCAGCGGAGCATAATCGGCAAGCAATGCATTGGAAAACATGAGCGTCCAATCGGCGGTGCCGAGTCTTGCGCCATCATACTCCAACCGCCGGTCGGAAGCGGAATTCGTCACGGCAACGCATCCCTCACCCGTGAGACTGTTGTTTATCACCAGCCGCCCCGGCGACTTGAACTCGATGCGCACATCTGCCGCCAAAGGCATGGCGTCGCCCGACAGCGACACGGCACCTCCATCCAACGGAGAAACCTCAATGCCGGCAACGCTGCCGCCATCATCGTAGGCAAACTTCACCGCCCCATCGCCGAGAGACACCGGCTTTTCAGCTGTCCACGAGCATTCGACATCGGCAGCAAGCAACGTACCGCTGCAGAGCGCAATTATCCCAAACGTGATTCTGTGCATTTTACTCCCCATTCTTTCCGTAAAGTGCAGTGACGATACCAAAATCATTTTTTTTTTCATTGCTATCCCATAGGCGAGATAGAATCCATTCTTCGATTGGCACTCATGGTATCATAACAGCAGCGTCGCCGTCAATGGGAAATCTGGTTTTATTTGCACCCGCGCAGTTTGCGTCATGCACTGCGTACTATGAAAAAAGGACCGCAACACCGTTGCGATCCTTTTTCATCTCTACTCAGGAAATGGCTCACGCCTTCTTGGAGAGTTCGACAAGTGCCTTGAAACCGGCGGCATCGTTGATCGCAATCTCGGAAAGCATCTTGCGGTTCAAAACCACACCAGCGTTTATGAGGCCGGCCATGAACTTAGAGTAGCTGATGCCCTCTGCGCGCGTAGCGGCACTGATGCGGGCGATCCAGAGCTGACGGAAGTCGCGCTTCTTCAGCTTGCGGTGGATCGTCGCAAGGCGACGGGCACGATCAACGGCCTCGGTAGCCTGACGGAAATTCTTGCTGCGCGGACCGCGGAAACCCTTGGCGAGTTCTAGACGGCGGCGACGGCGTTCGCGGGAAGCGGGTGCGTTGGTTGCACGTGACATTTTCTGTTTCTCCTTCTACTTCTATTAACCAACCTGAAGCATGCGGAGCATGGTCTTCTGGACACCTTTATCAGTTACCGCCG
>SUVZ01000384.1 GCA_015061765.1 Lentisphaerota bacterium | reverse complement strand
TCCGACAGGCGTGGAACCCGTCGCCAGACCCAATACGATCTTCGGGTTCTTCTTGACTGCGGCGGTGATCATTTCAGCGGCCTTGCGGCTCGCCTCTTCCTTGGTTTTGCAGATTACGATTTCCATCTAAAGATTCCTTTTCTCGTTAATTTCACGTGTGCGTCAGATGCGATGCATCTTTGCGAAAATATCTTCTCGCTGACACTTGATCTGGACACCTATCTCCAGACCAAGAGCCGCGAGTTCGGCACCGATGTCCTCAAACGGCTTCCTTGCCCCCTTGGCATCGGCGATCATCATCATGTTGAAGTAGTCCTGGACAATCGTCTGGGAAATGTCAAGGATGTTCACGCCATTGTCGGCAAGATAAGTACACGTCTTGGCGAGAATGCCGATCGTGTCCTTGCCGACAACCGTTATTACGACCTTATCCATTCTCGGACACCTCAACCGTGGCGACCGCGAAGCTTGCCGTGGGCAAGGAATCCGTCGTACTTGCGCACAAGCAGATGCGACTCCATGATCCTGAGCGTGTCGAGCGCCACACCGACAATGATGAGGAGCGAAGTGCCGCCGAAGAACGAGGCGATCGCCCAAGGCACCTGCATGGCACCGTTGAGAACCTGCGGCAGGAGAGCGACAATGAGAAGTCCAGTGCCGCCGATGAGCGTAATACGAGTCATCACCCCATCAAGATATTCGGCCGTCGCAATGCCTGGACGGATACCGGGGAGATAGGAGCCGTCCTTCTTCAGGTTTTCGGAGATATCAATCGCATTGAACTGCGTAGCGACCCAGAAGAAAGCAAAGAACATGATGAACGCCGCATACACGAAAAGGTGCACAGGGCTGCTCATATCAGCCAGCTGCATGAAGAAACTGCGGAGCCAGCCCATTGCACCCGTCGCATCAGTGGGGATGTAGCGAGCGAGGAAGCCGGGGATCTGGAGAATCGGCTGCGCGAAGATGATCGGCATCACACCCGTATAGTTCACACGCAGAGGCATGAATGTCTGCTGCATGCCGTAGGTTGCGCCGCCGACGGCGCTACGGCGCGTAGAGTGGATCGCAACCTTGCGGATGCCCTGCGTGAGCATGACCGTACCCATAACCACGGCAAAACCGAAGAGCAGAAGAAGCACAAGCTCGACAGGGGAGCGCGTAGCGGCAACTCCATTGTAGCCGAAATAGCGTTCCCAAGCGGAGAAAATGGCCTCGGGGAGACGGGAGGTGATATTGATCATGATGATCAGCGAAGCGCCGTTGCCGATTCCGAAAGTCGTGATCTGATCTGCAATCCACATGACGAAAAGCGATGCCGTGGTCATGCCGATGACAGTCATCAACTGGAAACCGAGACCGGGATTCGCCACAATCTGCACGCCGCCGAACGCAGACGAAAGCATCTCAGGGTGCATGAGTGCGGTGGAGATGCCCCAGGACTGCACAACGCAGAGGAAGATGGTGAGATAGCGCGTAATCTGAGCCAACTGCTGACGGCCAGACTCCCCTTCCTTCTTCATCTTCTCAAGGGAAGGAATCACGGAGGAGAGAAGCTGAATCACGATCTGTGCGGAAATATAAGGCCATATCGAAAGGAAGCCGATGGCGCACTGGTCGAATCCACCGCCAGTAAACACGTTCAACCAATCGAGAAGCCCTCCGCCCGTAGCCGTGCGAATGTCCTCAATCGTACGCTGAAGCGTCTGCCAATCAACGCCCGGTGCCGGAATCTGGGAAATGAGGCGGCACACCGCCACAAGACCCAAAGTAACGAAAATTTTCTTGCGCAACTCAGGAATCCTGAATGCGTTAGAAAAGCCTTTCCACATCGCCATGTTTATGCTCCGTTTATCCTTTTAAGATGTAAATTAGCCGCTATTTTACCAAACACCGGCTTGAAATTCAACCTGCAAAAAATCCACTCCAGATTCGCGCCCTGATTTTCAAGTGCATACACACCTCGTCTACCGCACATTTCCACAGTTTCACCACAAAGAAGCCGAAGTCGGTAATTGAAGTTGAAGATATCTATCCACCACATTGGAAGCCGCCGGAATAATATCCGATGACGCGATCGGCACAATCGGCTTTCGCACGATGATGGTGCGGGCGTGACTGGAGCCGGTACGGCGGTTCCAGTCACGGAAGAAGCCAAGCCAATCCTTCGGGAACATCATCGTCCTCCCCGGAAGATGCTCCTCGCGGAATGTGATCTTGAGACGCCCGTCCTCAAGCGTCTTACTGAAGGTGGATCGTATGCGTCCGCCACTGTTTCCGGGAAGGACGATCTCCCACGGTTCCGGCATGTGCTCTATCTCCGTGTATCCTTCCGGAAACGCCACTTCTCGCACGTATACGGTTGGCTGGAGTCTGCGCCCAATGCAGAACGGGCTCTTCCTGTCCGAATCGCCGCCCGGCAGGAACGTTCCGCCAAGACCCGGCACAACCAGAGTAAGCGCATCCCCGTTCCTTGCGGCATAGTTCGGCGCATATGCGGAATGCTTCAGCACGAACGGATATCCCTCGACGTCGGCCTCAAGCGCGGACACGGCCTCTGCGGACTCGGCGATCTCGCCGACAAGCTCCGTGTGGTGGCGCGAACGCATCTCGGGAAGCATCTCCGCATAGCGTTTGCGGAGGGCCGCCACGGACACGCCCCATGTGGAGTTCGACACCGTTATGCGCGCCGCGCCTGTTTCGTTCAAGTCTATGGACATCCAGTTTTCGCGTCTTCCCGCCCTGCCGTCAATGTCGCGCACCCCAAGCGGCGTATATTCGTTCTCGCAGCCAAGTATGTACTCGCGCTCCTCGCCGCCAAAGAGCCCAAAGAGCCATCCCCCTTCCCTCACCCTGGCCCTGATGAGCAGATCATTGAAGTCATCCGGCTGCGGCACTGCGACACGGGCACGGACAATCGCGGGATGTGAGCCGAAATCATCTGCCGAAAGAACGAACTCGACATCAAGCCCTATCGCCTCAAGCATCGCGAAATAAAGGTTCATCCAGTCCGCCGATGACGCATATCCGTCCTCCAGCGAACGGTCGGGCGGAAAAAACGCCTTGTCGAACGGCAGGGTGAAGTGCCCCGGCCCGGCGACACGTATGTTCTTCCACAGCCAATCCCGCACGGCCTTTATCCGGGCTTCGACAGTCTCCAGCCCATCCGCCAGCTCCATCGCCTTTTCGCGGGCCTTGCCAGAACCGGCGTCGCGCGCCCTTTCAAGCGCATCGAAGAAAGTTTCCCTGTGTCCGTCAAGATCCGCCGCGGACACAAGAAGCGTCTTTCTCCACAGGATTGATGGCGGCTGACTGCCTTCACGCGGAATTGGAACGGGATTCGTCACGGCCACGAAACATGAATTGGTCACAATGACATTGTCCAGCGCGGCAGCCAAGTCCTTGCCTCCCTCGACAACCCTCATGTCGCAACCATCGATGGACAGTTCCATCACGCCGATCGGATCCGTGGAGTCGAACGAAAACAGGTTGCAGTACGCAATTGGCGAATTCGTCACGCAGGAGACGGACGTTACGCGTATCACACTTCCCGTCTCGACCGCAGGCAGGTTCACGACAAGACGCTTCGACGCCGGATAGCGAGGCGCGGAAGCAACCCAGCCGGCGTCGAGTTCGTTCATTTCCTTCGGCGTCACGCAATGGACCCTGCCGTTCCTGTTTGACACCGTCGCCGAAAGTATCTTCTGGCTGCCCACGAGCGGATTGTAGCTGAACGAAAGCTCCGCCGAAGACTTCTTGCCTGCATACGTCAGCACCTCTTTCTCCCAGCTGTTTGTGACCGTCCAGGAGAATGGCGTATGAAGGTGCACGCGGCGGCGGCTTGATATCAGTCGTACGTCTGATTCCCTGTCCGCGTCCGCACCCATTGATTTGAACTGAGGCTTGCGCCTCACGCCAAGTTCGATGGACTCAAGGTCCGCCTTGAGCGCGGCATAGGAATCCGGCGGCAGTTCGGACGTCTCCACACTGCGCCGGCGCACGGCATTCAAGACCGCATCATCCACCCTTATCCGGCGTTCGTAGCGACACCCGCCCTTTTCGCCGGTCTCGATATCCGGCGGCATTTTGAGCG
>SUVZ01000383.1 GCA_015061765.1 Lentisphaerota bacterium | reverse complement strand
CATCATTCACGACGCTTTCGACATCCACCGGTGAAATCCAAGCGCTTTGCATTCGAACCAGATCTGTGCGCATACCCAATTGCCGGTACAGCAGCATATCTCCGGGACCGCTTAAAATATCGGCATCGGGAGAATTCACCAGTAAGAGCGATTCGGCTTGTGTATGAGTTTTGAATGCGATTCGCGATTGGAAGCATTCCATCAGCGGCGGCGGCAATGTCTGTTCATTTACAGAACCAGTCGCCGTGACGACATGTATTCCCGCAGCACGTCCTTTCGACATCAATTCCTTAAAAGGGGCGATGAAATCATTGCCGAAGCGAGCAATCAAACCACCAACCTCATTAATCACAAAAACAATATACGGAACAGTATCTGGAATATCGACGCTTTCATCCGCCTCAAATCCCCAAATCTCCGAAACCTTGTTGTCTTCACTCTCAGATTTGCGCTTGTTGAAATCATCGATTCGTCGGCATAAAACCCTGGCAAACATCTTCAAGCGCCGATCCATCGCCCGCACAAGCGAAAGAAGCGCATACATGCACTTGGTGTCATCAGTGATGACCTGAAAGGGGGCGTGCGGCAAGCTTGAATAAGCGGCAAACTCGACGCATTTCGGATCATAGAGAACAAAACGGACTTCATCAGGCGAACGGCGCCTGACAAGCCCGCAGATCAAGGAATTGAGAAAATTCGTCTTCCCCGATGCGCCCACTCCTCCGACAAGCAGATGCGGCATCTGGGCAAGATCCGCAACAATGTTCTCATCCGTGGATGTGACACCTGCATATACCGGCAGTCTGAAACGACTTATCTTCTCCTCAACCTTTGCATTCTTCCATGCGTCGGAAATATCGACATTTTCATGTCGGCCAATCGAACCCGCCAATGATGTCAACTCCTTGGCGATATCATGCAAGCGTCGGATTGATTTGGCAACAGCCGAGACGGGCTTTTTCAATTCATCCGCAATTGCATGCAACCGACTTGATGTAGATTTATCAATCATCGTCCCTCATCCTTCACTGTTCACTGTCCGATCCGCATCAACTCAATCCGGTTTGTTGTTATGCCCGAAATGAAGTCCATATATGTCACGAGTTTCATTTCATCCGAACAGCAGAACGAGCTGTCTGAAAAATAGAATGTCCCGTCTTTTGAAATAACA
The DNA here is from genome assembly GCA_015061765.1 of Lentisphaerota bacterium. Next base: position 2,976 of record SUVZ01000383.1, on the reverse strand, counting down.
TCAAAGTTACCGCTTGATCCATGCGAAACTCCGCGACACCAGCAAACACGACCGTCTTTACCCTTTTCGGCGACCACGACAGGATAATACCATTCACCGTCAACCTGCTTGGAGCAATCCCAGATCGGTCCAACCACACGCCAGTTCCCATCCTGCGACGCATATTGCAGCACAGACGCATGACACTTCTCGCTTTGGCGTCCGTCACCCGAGAATACTTCTTTCCCGCAACCGCAGAGCATCAAACCGACACCTGCGACCACAGCCATCAATTTCATCGTTTTCATTTTTCTCCTTTTTTTTTTATCAGACACCACTATCAATATTTTCACATTTTCCCGATGTTTAATCGGATTCAATTGGACGCCATGACACAGGTTTGCCAAAGGCAGACTCGAGCGCGTCGTCCAGTTCAAACTCCTTCCAATCACCGTCGGTGTGATTGCGCCCAGTTATACAGTAATAGGTAAAGGCATGTACGTTATCGGGGAGTTCCCCGTCCTCCTTCGCATCCCGACCACTGTAGCGCTCGTATTCCGCCACTGCGCGGTCGGCTATAATATCCATGTGCAAAGCCTGTCCGGCTGAAGACGCGACATGCACATCCTGTTCAAAGCCAACAGGTCCTGCACACTTGCGGAACTCTTCAAGGCTCACCTTCTTGAGTGAAACCGGTTCATCCGCACCATCACCGAACGGGCCTTTCTTCGTACCTGCAAAAAGCGCGATAACGACATCATCGCCAACATACACTCCGGTTGCACTGCCGTTAAAGCCGTAATACGCCTTTAGAATACTGCCGCGTACCAAAGGTATGCTGCGTCCGAACGCTTTCTTCAACGCTTTTGAACCGTGAATATCGATTCCGACTTCCGACTCCATCTCTCCACCGACATCGCCGGCCGCCTTGCTTACAAGGCACGTAGCCGCCGCGGCAGTACCCTGAATCGCATCAGACACTTTTGCGAACGGCTTCCTTATCGCCTTCGCGGCCTCTTCGCCGACCGACTCCGCGCCAATCGAACTTGCCGTTATGTCGACCGCCGCCGCGCCGACGGCCCCGACTGCCTCGACCGCGCCTCCTGCGACTGCTGCGACGCCCCGGAATATCTTGCCGCCCACATTGGCAAGTTCTGAACTGATTATTTCAGGGTGGTCTTTCATGTCAGTGATCCACTGCTTGAAGTCCGATATGAATTCGTCCATTTTGTTTTTCCTTTTTGTTGTTTGGTTTATGTGTTGCGTTATTGCGATGACATAATGGCAACATCCGTGCCAAAACAAAAAACCCCGTCAAAAACGGGGTTTTCGGCATGATCATGGACAGAAATTATTCACGAGCGGCTATTCTGAAGCCACTTGCGCAATGTCGTGCGTGTTATCCCAAGCGCGACAGCCGCCCGGGAAATATTGCCGTCATTCTTGTCTACGACATTCTTGACATGCAGTCGAATAGCCTCGTCGAGATTGTCCGGCAAGGCTTCCCCGCATTCGGCGGTCTCAGGCTCAGGCTGGAGTTCTGCATTGATTTGCCTGTGTTCGGCAATGAGTTTAGAGAAGTCGTTCTCCTTGAAGACAATAGCCCGTTCCAATATGTTGAAAAGCTCGCGGACGTTCCCCGGGTAGGAATACTCGGCAAGCGCTGCTTTCTGTTCGTCGGAAAGATGCCTGTAAAACCTGTTCAGCCACCACGAATCGGCGATTCTTGCGATATCCTCGGGGCGATCTCTGAGCGGCGGGATGTCAAGAGTCGCCACATTGATGCGCATATAGAGATCTGCGCGGAACTTGCCATCGCGCACCATCGCCGGCAGATGCCTGTTCGTCGCCGTAATAAGACGCACGTCCGTCTCAAGCTCGACAGTTCCGCCTACGCGCATGAACCGTCGCGTCTCGAGAACGCGCAAGAGTATCCCCTGCGCTTCAAGCGGCAGTTCGCCGATTTCGTCGAGGAACAGCGTGCCGCCGTTCGCCAGTTCGAAGAGACCGGGCTTCTTGCTCTCGGCGCTCGTGAAAGCCCCCTTTTCGTGCCCGAAGAACGCGCTTTCGAGGAGCTGCGGCGCAACGCTCGCACAGTTGTAGGCCAGAAATGGCTCGTTTCGCCGCTGTGAACGCGTATGTATCTGCAAAGCGACCGTTTCCTTGCCCGTGCCCGACTCGCCAAGTATGAGGACGCGTGCATCGGGACTTGCGGCGACGAGGTTTATGCGCTCGCGCAAATCCTTGACAGCCTTGCTGTCTCCGACCAGCTCGCGGCCGCCGTAGCGGTGGTAGTGCGCGACCGCCTCGCGGCATTTGTCGCTCCAGGCTTCCTCAGAAACCTTGCAGGCGAGGTGTCGGATCGCCGCGGAATACGTCTCTTCGTCTCGGTAGTTGCGATAGGCGTACATGGCGGCGGAGATGAGGTCGTGATAGCGCGGGACAGACTTCGGGATCGCGGCGCCTTCCTTGGCGAAAGGCATGACGTCCGAAACGTCCTCTTTGAAATATTCGCCAGTCGCCTTGACAAGCGCTCCGTTAAAAAGCCCCTGCTTTGCCTTCGTCTCGAATATTTCGATAAGGCTTCCCAGAATCTTTTTATGCGGGGCTTCAATCGGAATCGAGCTTATCCACACGACTTTCACGCCAGTTGCACGAAGCGATGAAAGCGTCCTGGATAGGCGCTCCGCGTCTCCGCCGAGAGCCACGCCGACGATGTAGATGCGCCGATAGTCCGCGCCGTGCTCCTCGAGGAATTCCGGCAGGCGTCTCTTGCTCATGCCCATGACATCGGTCGCGGCTCCCAATGCCCGCAACGCCACGGCTGCGGCGACGGCATACTCCTTCCATCCCCAGCCTGTAATGACGATGGTTCTACCCGACGTGTGGGTGGGCCGCTTTATTTATGCAATGACAAGTGTTTCTATCCCTATGCCGCATCAAACGCCACTTGTTTGAGGTCTCTCACGCGCCAGTTGTGTAGCTCGTCAAGTCTTC
>SUVZ01000382.1 GCA_015061765.1 Lentisphaerota bacterium | reverse complement strand
TATGCTTTCGCAGGCGAGTCTCAGGCCCGCAACAAGTACGACTATTTCGCCTCCGTCGCAAAGAAGGAGGGGTACGAGCAGATAGCGGCTCTCTTCCAGGAGACGGCGCTGAACGAGAAGGAACACGCCAAGCTGTGGTTCAAGCACCTCGGCGGCATAGGCGACACCCCCGAGAATCTCGCCGCGGCGGCGGCGGGTGAACACGAGGAGTGGACCGAGATGTACCGCAAGTTCGCCGAGGAGGCGCGCGAAGAGGGGTTTGATGCCATAGCCAAGCAGTTCGATGGAGTCGCCGGCGTCGAGAAGCATCACGAGGAGCGCTATCGCAAGCTGCTCTCCAACATTGAGAAGGGAGAGGTCTGGGAGCGTATTGGTCCCACACGCTGGCAATGCCGCAACTGCGGTGCGATCATTGAGGGTGAAAAGGCTCCCGATTCGTGCCCTGTGTGCTTCCACAAGAAGGCATACTTCCAGCTTGAAGCAAACAACTACTGAATGGTAGGTTGAACTTCTCGATCCCAAAGGTCTTGGCGTGGGAAGTGACGCGGCGGTGCCCGATGAAATGTCGGCACTGCCGCGCTTCTGCGTCAGACTGCGCCTATGAGGGCGAGTTGAATACCTTCGAATGCTGTCAGGTGCTTGATTCGCTTGCGTCTGTGAAGCCGCTGATCATATGGACCGGTGGCGAGCCTATGACGCGAGACGATCTTCCCAGTCTCGTCAGGCGCGCAACGTCACTTGGCATGCGAAGCGTCTTGGCGCCTTGCGGGATGGTCGTGACGAAGGCTCGACTTGAAGAGCTCAAAGGCGCAGGGGTGATGGCGTGTTCTTTCTCTCTTGATGGACCGGACAAGGCCGCGCACGATGCATTCCGGGGGGTCGACGGTGCGTGGGATTCCATTATTGCTGCCATGTCGATAGCCCGTTCGGTCAACATGCCTTTCCAGGTGAACACTGTGATGCGGAAGGGCTCGTTGCATACGCTTGATGCAATATATGACATTGCCATGTCGCTGGGGGCCACGCGCCTCGACTTGTTTTTTCTTGTGCCGACAGGGCGGGGAAGGGCCATTGATTCCCTTGTTCCGCAGGCCGCGGAGATTGATGCGGCGATTGTCTGGTCCAAGGGCAGAAAAGTGAAGTTGACATGCTGTCCGCAGGCGGGAACGTGCATTGGAGGAAGGGGGTTCGCGTTCCTTTCCCATACGGGCGTGCTTCAGACCTGTGGGTTTGTTCAGACGCCATGCGGCAACATACGCGATTTCGGATTCGATTTCGTGAAGCTGGCCGCTTCGGCCCGAAATCCGCTCGGGGACTCCGGTAACTGCAGATATCCGCATTGACCCCTGTATTGGTGGATTTGATTTGCGGGAATAGGCCATCTCAGATTGTGGTATAATCGCACGAGTTTTTCTGACTACGAATTTTGCAATACAGGAGTGGATACACAGAATATGAAAAAAAAGATCTGCATAATGGCGATGATCCTTGAAGTGGCTGCATTTGCCCAGTCGGACGCTAGGGCTGCGTATCAGCAGCGACAGGCGGTGCAGGAGGTGCAGCGGCTCTCAAGTCAGTTTGATCAGCTTCAGAATGGGATGGACTCGTTGACGTCAAGGATGAACAGACTTGAGGACCGTAATTCATCCGGCGACGTGAGGGCGGAGATAGCCGCACTGAGGAGTGAACTCAATTCCCTTAAAAATCGACAGGAGACCATGCGCGGAGAGATTGTCGCGGAGATATCGAAGAAGGTTGCGGATCTGATTGCAAAGAGCCGTCCGGCCCCCGTGCCAACTCCGAAGGGCGGAGGGCGTTCCCGCGCATCCCGTTCGAACGACGATTCGGCTGGCACAGGCCCTACAGGACCGTATTTTGAACACACGATCGAGCCAGGCGAGACATTATCCTACATTGCCAAGGAATGCAAGACAACCGTGAAGAAGATCAAGCAGTTCAACAACATGAAGAGTGATGTGCTTCGTGTAGGACAAGTAATCAAGATACCTGCAGAGGGCGAGAATTGAACATGGCGCCGGGACTCCAGATACCGTTCAAGCTTGTGTTGCATCGCCAGCTTCCTCGCTTGGCGGCAAGCGTGAATAGTGCAATCATCAACCGCTCGATATAGCGGTTGGCCTTTACGTTGTTTATGGACTTTTGATGTGGGACTGGCTAAACATAATGAGATAACCGAAAGACTGAGACGGGAGATACTCTCCGGCAAGTTCAAGCACGGAGAAACGTTCCCGTCGGGAGGTCAGTTGGCGGAACGTTTCGGGGTGAGCCGTCCCACAATCAATCGTGTGATGCTCGATTTGCGCAATGAGGGTCTGGTCACCACCGGTTCGGGAAAGCTTCCAATGCTAACCCGGTTTGCCCAGCATGCTACCGGAACGCTGGGCATAATCCATCCGGGATTCCAGTACGGGGATGTCATGTCGAACATCTGCAAGTCGCTTCTCCGTCATGGAGAACGGCAGGGATGGGATATCGTGCTGATTGAAATGGTGAGAAGTCCCCGGGAAAACGCCTTGAAGAGCTGATTCGCACAGTCCACAGATTCGCAGAAGAGAGAGTGTCCGGATTGTTTTTGCAGCCGTTTGAATATCTCGGTAAGAAGAGCTCTCCTGTCCGCAATTTCTGGAAGGAGCTTTCAGAATGCAGTATGCCGATTGTGCTGTTTGACTACAATCCGCAGCAGAATGACGGTTGTCCGCAGTATGATCTCATCTCTATGGACAATGTCTCGGCTGGAGCCGGATCGGGGCGTTCGCTACTGGCGCGAGGTGTGAAAAACTGGCGTTTTTGCTGAAGCCAGGTTCTCCTCCTTCGGTTATAAACCGCATGCGTGGGATTGCAAGTGCAGTGGTGGAATCAGGGAAAGGGTGGTCGCAAAATGACAATGTGCTTGTCTGCGAACCTGATGATATCAAGGCGGTGTCTCGCTTTCTGCGTACGCGCTGTCCTGATGTGATCGTCTGCGGCAATGATATGATTGCCGTCAGGTTGCATGCGACGCTTTCCATGCTTGGACGTACAGATGCCGTACGGCTTGCCGGTTTCGACAATCAGCCGCAGGCGGCGGAAATTGGCATAACGAGTGTTGTACAGCCTTGTGAAGAGATAGCGTCAATCGCACTCCAGACGTTGCTTGCGAGGCTGCACAGTCCCACATTGCCTGTTCATACAGTGCTTGATCGTGGCATTGTCGGTTGATTATGTCTGTGTCTGGAATTTCACGTCCGAGAACATGATGCTTTGTCGAGTAGTGGAAGAATTTGGGGGCATTAGCCACAAAGAATCTATTGATTCAGGGCGAGGATATGGAGCGGTGCTTATGGCGATATTCACCGGGCGTTGTCTTGTGGATGGTTTTGAATGCTTTGGCCATGTTGCTTTAGTCGTATAATCCGTATTCCTGCGCAATGTCTGACATGAGCATGTTGGGAGTTTCCAATAGCTTTCGGGCGGCGTTTACACGTGCGGTTACAATGTGTTTTCCCCGATGTCATTTCGAATATCAACTGGAACTTTCGCTTGAACTGGCTTACGGAGCTCCCAGCCATCGTAGCGCCGTCAGTCGGTGCGAACACTTCGTCTGAGCACATGCCTATCACATCGATTTAATCTTTTATGTTGCATGCTTTGGAACCATGATGTGGCATTCGCTGTCCTTCATATGGAAACAGGCGTCGGAAAGGGTATTGATGAGGCCGATAAAGGCCATTGTGTTCCGGCCGCATCTGTCCAAGAAGTCCTTCCGCATCTTTTTCGATGTTTGATGGTCATGCGCATGGCGAAAACCTCTATTTGTAATCTTTTTGCGAATGACCTTGTTTTACTATCGGTATCTGATAAAACAAGTTTTTTTCGCTGTTTTAAGACTGTACTGAAAGTGCATTTAATGCAGTCAGTTGACTCGTGTCGCCAAGAAAGATGCCCCTATAATATTCTTCTAGCCCAACATTCCATGTTAGATCGTCATTTGGACTTTCTTTATGTTGACAGGTGATTTTATGCCATTTTTTTTGGCTCTTCGTGCATGAGTGTGGGTCGGTTCATGCCACCTCCTGACGAGATTTCCCTTTGTTCATGCGCATCGGAGCGTTGCAACTGGGCCACGGGATTGTGATGTTCGAGCAGAACAGC
>SUVZ01000381.1 GCA_015061765.1 Lentisphaerota bacterium | reverse complement strand
CCTCTTCTCTGAATCCGGCAAGACGCTTTTCGAGTGCCGCCCGGCGATCCTCTCCATAAAGAACGCCCACCCTTCTCAGTATCTCACTTTCCGGAATTTCGCCCTCTCGCTTGGGAACCCTTACGCACAGATGGAAATGGTTATCCATCACAACATATGTTACCACATCGACGCCGCTGAAATCCGCCGCCCGATGCAGCATGTTCACAAAAACTTCCTTCTTTTCATCGTTATTCATCAGAAACGCCTTGTTTGCGATTCTGCTCACAACATGGTAGAAGGCCTCACCTTCCGCCTTGACTCTTGCTATTCTGGCCATTTCGACACTTCCTTTCGTTCCGCCGGGACACAATCGTCGCGACAGAAGGTAAGATATCAAAAAGCCGGAAATGAAATGTCAAATCTATGTCAAGTTTATGTCAAATTTATGTCAAATTTTTTTGACATAAATTTGACAATTCAGCCCAGGCTAACTTTTCCGACAGCTTCCGCCAAAGGATCCCCACGAAACACATTTACCGTAACACCGCCCGTACAACGCGCAGCTTGCGCGTTGCCTTTCAAAGGGTCTGTCCCTACAGAAACGCGTACTTCCCCCCCCCCACAGAAACGTTAGCGCATTTTCACATTTTTAGTGATTTCATTTACTTCTTTTCACTTGACAGGAGACCGATTTAGCTCCACCACGGAATTGAGATCGATGATGCGCTGGTTGGATGAGCCGCGAAACTTGAGCGATATGTCCTTGAGCGATTCAACGAAGGGACCATCCACAAGAACATCAATCATGGACAGCATCTCGTCCGTAAAGGGTGTGCGCCAACGCGACGGTGCAAGCAGATCCTTTTCAAGAACACACCCCGTATAGCACCACACATCCTTGCCGGGAAGCTCTGAACGCCATTTACGAAGAAGCGGAACAAGCCCTTCCTGATTGACCGGTTCGAACGGTTCGCCGCCGAGCAGGGTAAGTCCGGAGATGTAGGATTTCGCACCTGCTTCAATTATGCGCCTCTCCGTCTCTTCAGTGAAGGGTTCGCCAGCGGCGAAGTCCCATGTACCCTCATTGAAGCACCCTTTGCAATGATGGGTGCAGCCCGAAACGAAAAGAGATACGCGGACGCCTGGACCGTCCGCGATATCTTCAGTTTTTATCTCACACCAGCGCATTAGAGGTGCAGAACGCGTTCTTTGATTTCCTGGGTGCGGCCCTGGTTCCAGTACTGGGAGCCGATGTATCCACAGGTGCGGCGCGCGACGTTCATCGTGTTCTGATCGGTGTTTCCACACTTCGGGCATTTCCAGATGAGCTTGCCGTTCTCGTCCTTTTCAATGACGATTTCGCCATTCCATCCGCACTTCTGGCAATAGTCGCTCTTCGTGTTCAGTTCAGCGTACATGATGTTGTCGTAGATGAACTGCATCACGGAGAGGACTGCAGGAATGTTGTTCTGCATATCCGGCACCTCCACGTAGGAGATGGCACCTCCAGGCGAAAGAGCCTGGAACTTCGCCTCAAGCGCAAGCTTGTCGAACGCACCGATCGGCTCCGTAACATGCACATGGTAGGAGTTGGTGATGTAGTTGCGGTCGGTGACATCCTTGACGATGCCGAAACGCTGCTGAAGGCATTTTGCGAAACGGTAGGTCGTGGACTCAAGCGGAGTTCCATAAAGGGAGTAGTCGATATTCTCGGCCTTCTTCCACTTCGCCGTGTACTCGTTGAGCTTCTTCATGATGTCGAGACCAAGCGCCTCACCCTCGAATTCCGTAAGCTTGCATCCGTTGAGCGCGATTACGCACTCCCAGAGTCCCGCATAGCCAAGCGAGATCGTGGAATAACCATCGTAAAGCAGACGGTCGATCTTCTCGCCCTTCTCCAGACGCGCCAGCGCACCGTACTGCCACAGGATCGGCGCGGCATCTGAGAGCGTGCCAAGAAGACGGTCATGACGGCAGCGGAGGGCACGGTGGCAAAGCTCCATGCGCTCATCGAAGATGCGCCAGAACGACTCCATAAGCACGTTTTCCGCCGCACTCTCACCCACCTCGCGCTTCGCGCTCAAAGCGATGTCAATCAGGTTGATCGTGACGACGCCCTGGTTGAAGCGACCATAGTAGCGATGCTTTCCGGGAACATAGTTCTTCGCCTTGGAGATGTTGCCGACGCCCGCTTCCGTAAAGCGGTCGGGCGTAAGGAAGCTGCGGCACCCCATGCAGGTATAGACGTCGTTCTTGAGCGACAGCATGATCTTCTCGGAAATGTAGTCGGGAACCATGCGCTTTGCGGTGCACTGCGCCGCCAACTCCGTGAGATAGAAGTAGGGCTGACCTTCGCGGATGTTGTCATCCTCAAGCACATAGATGAGCTTCGGAAACGCAGGGGTGACATAAACGCCGCATTCGTTCTTGACGCCCTGGATGCGCTGACGGAGCATCTCCTCAATGATTACCGCAAGGTCCTTCTTCTCCTGTTCGTTGCGGGCTTCGTTGAGATACATGTAAACCGTAATGAACGGCGCCTGACCGTTGGTCGTCATCAGCGTAACCACCTGATACTGGATAGTCTGGACGCCACGGATCACTTCGTCGCGAACGCGGCGCTCGATTATCTCAGCTTTTCTTTCCGCCGGGATCTCAACCCCCATGAAATTCAGCTCTTCATCAACCTCAACGGCGATCTTTTCGCGGCTAACCTGCACGAACGGAGCCAAGTGAGTGAGGGAGATGGACTGTCCACCATATTGGTTTGACGCAACCTGGGCAATGATCTGTGTGGCGATGTTACAGGCCGTGGAGAACGAATGCGGACGGTCAATCGTCGTACCGGAAATGACCGTGCCGTTCTGCAGCATATCCTCGAGGTTCACAAGATCGCAGTTGTGCATGCGCTGGGCATAGTAGTCCATATCATGAAAATGGATTATTCCATCTTCATGAGCTTTGACAATCTCCTGCGGAAGAAGGATGCGCCTCGTGACATCCTTGGAGACGGCACCCGCCATGTAGTCGCGCTGGACGGAGTTGATGGTTGGGTTCTTGTTGGCGTTCTCCTGCTTCGCCTCTTCGTTGGTGCAGTTGATAAGCGAAAGGATCTCGCCGTCGGTCGTGTTCTTCTGGCGCTTCAGATCCTGGATGAAGCGGTACTTGATGTAGTTCTTGGCGACTGCATGGGCACCGGCCTCCTGAATCTTCGTCTCGACAATGTCCTGCACCTCCTCGACGGCAAGCGCACGGTCATGAGCCGCCGCAAAAGCCTCGATCTGCTCCGCAATCTTCTCGATACGCGCCTCGGTCAGCTTGTCCGCCGCCTCCACCGTATCGTTCGCCTTGCGGATAGCACTCGCTATCTTGCCGCGGTCAAACGTCTTCTCTTCGCCACTGCGCTTGATGATGTTCATTGTCTTGTTCCTTTAAAGATGTTAGATATCCAAAAATCGACCGGATGGAAAACCTCCACCCGTTAATAAAAGATACCATAAACACCCCTTCAGACGCAAGCGAAAAAAGATAAAAGATATCAACATATTGTGTTTCCACAAACCCGATACCACAATATACTGTGTTTTTGCCTATTTTTGGCTTATATCACGATATTCTGAGCCGTTCAGCAGGCACACCGAACACCGTAACCCCGGGAGCAACGCTCCGAACGACCGCGCTTCCGATGCCAACCGTGGCTCCGGCGCCAATCTCCACACGCGGAACAATCCTGGCTCCCGGAAAGACTGAAGACCCTTCCGCAATGCGCACACCGCCTCCAACCGAGACCAGTGAATACACATGCGTGAAATCCTCAAGCACCGTATCATGTCCGATTACGGTGCCATGGAACACGCACGAATGCCGCCCGACCTTGACATCTGCCGTAAGTACGGCATTATGCGCCACGAACGATCCATCCCCTACCGTAACATTCGGACCTATAGATGCCGAACGGTGGATGACAGGAATGAACCTGCCGCCACGCTCCTCTATCATGGCGGCGCAGCGCCTGCGTGCGGCAATGTTGCCAAGTGCCGTAATGAATACGTCATCCTTCTCTATCTGATAGGTTTCAGGCGCACCGATGATTTCCGGATAGCCTGAAAATCCGTCAAGTGCCGTGGTCTTTCCGTCAAGAAAGCCCTTTATCACGAAGTCTTCGCCATAACCGACAGCTTCACGGGCGGCTGCGAAC
>SUVZ01000008.1 GCA_015061765.1 Lentisphaerota bacterium | reverse complement strand
TGGGTTGAGGACTGGGGGCGGAAGACATCCAAGGCATACTCGATGATAACCGACTACCGGATCAAGAACTACGATGTGCTGCCGATCGCAATGGTTGGCGAAGATAGCGTCATTGCGATCGGAATGCCGAGAGGCGACGAAGACAGGATGCTCACTCCGCTTGTCGACTACATAACGCAGCAAATGCTTGGAAGCGAATGGGCGAAAAAATGGCATCTCTCCGAAACAATGTCGGGACTATACGGTCTTGATGATGCGATTGCACGGACAATCCTTGATTCCGGAATTGCTCCGGATCTGACAAGGGGCGGCATAGTGAACAAGCTGTTCGATGACTTCATAAAGCCGCTTCAAGGGGAGAACCCTCACAACTGGTTCACAGGGCGTCCGGTGTACGAAAAGAACCTATTCGACACAAGATGGGAGCGGAAGAAGGATTTCGCGTGGGAGGTGCTCAAGCAGGAATGGAACAACATGGGCGGCAATGCAATATGGCAGGCCCCGGTAGGACCGGAAAGCAAGACGTCGCGCAAAGTGATTGAGCCTGTCGAGGACGGCAAGCAGCCGAAGAAGGCAAAGATGAGAACCCTGTTCAGTGTTGTGGATGGAAAGGAGTATGAAATCCCTTATGGCGAGAGCGTGTTCGATGCGATCCGGAAGACGCCACTGGCTTCAGCGGTCATGAGTGGATTTGTGTTCATGAATGAAAACGGTGAAGAGAGGGTCGCAAGGAAGGTGGAGGCGATGGGCAAGGAATTTGAGGCAATATGCAAGGCGATAGCCTTGAATTGCGTTGACCACAAGCAGAAGACCAAGGGCGAAGGCTCAATAGGTAAGATCATAGAGGATGGAATCAAGAAATACGGTTTGGATGAGGATTGTTTCAGTATTATTGAGAATATATTTAACAACATGGAGAAAAGGCTTGCACAGGCGACGAAGCGAGAGACGATATCGCTAAAGAAGCTGCATAAGGGAATGTCGGATAGCGAATATCAGAGAAAGAAGCGAGCCCTGCTCATTGGAGCGAGTTGGAGCCCGGAGGATTAGCCAAAGACATCGGCATGAGTGCCAGTGGCATGAGAGGCAGCCTGATTGGAATCGGATGGAAGGGACCGGAGGAGTGAGAAAGTCATGTCAAGTCGTTTTACTGATTGAGGCAGAGCATGATTCCACGTAGTTTTTGACAAAGGCACTATTCTTCTTCTTTTGATGTTCGGAGTTGGATTTCGCACTTTTTACAGCTGCGTTAAAATCATTTTTCAGTCCAGCATATTTCCAGATGGAATGGACAACAGCGGCAACAACAGGAGTGAAAAGCCAAAGGCAATGAAACCCAATACTGTCGACCCATCCGAACAGAAGAAGCAGAATGCCGACGATCGCAAAAATGCAGTCTGCTGTCCACCAACGCCATGAAAGAGGGCAACATTTGGATCTTTCCAATTCAATTTCCTGAGCGGCGACAGCAATCTTTGTTAGATCCTCGGGCGTAGGACAACGACCATTGAAATCATTTTCAATGATTTTGCTGGGTTCTATCTCGATACCGTCAAGAAGGCATTTCAAAAACGAAGAGGCTACAGGCAGAAGGAGATTAAGTCCGATAGCTATGCTGACAACTTCAGATACATGCTGCGCGGTATTTATGCCAGGTGAAAAAAAGGAAAACATACCTTCACACCTCGCGCTTTGCAATATCAAACATCTTTTCAGCAAGCCCATTCAACAATAAAGCATCTTCTCTGCTATTGGCGCAGGCAACAGCGGTTTTTGCAGAATCATCTTTTTCGATTCTGTACATTTTAGAGTCAAATACAGCAAAGTGAGATTTGAAATCCTTAAACATTGGAGAACTTACAATCGTTCCAGGATGCCGACGTAAGGCTGAAACTGTGGGAGAGTTTTCAGGGATGTTACTTGGGTTTTGCACAATAAAGCGAACATTGACACCTCGATTTATAATGGCATCTTCAATGTTAGCAGCCATTGCGTCACTACCCCATACAGACATCGAGATACATCCACAGAAGATGTATGCGGTCTTTTGAGCTTGTTTAAACATCTCTTCAAGGATGACTTTTGCATGTTCAGCGCTGCCATTGTCGATACAAACCGAGGAGCCGGTAAGTAACAACTGCCTAACCATTAAGCGAAATGCTTCAATTTCTTTTTCGGAAGACATGAAATCAAGCCTTTATTATGATGTTTAGTGAAGAGTGTGGACGGACCGATGGAAGTCGGAAGCGATGTTGCTCCAGTCCTGACGCCAAAGGTCGGATGTACCTGGGTATCGGAAGGATGGCGGTGAATAGCGACGCCGGCCGGCGTTCAAACCAAGATGGCCGCGACCATTCGCGCACAAGGCACGGATGGCACTAAAAGCTCTCTTGATAATTTTTCCCATAACCACCTCCAATTTATCAAACGCCGCGAATTATAGCATACTGAAAACAAAATGTGAAACAGAATGAAAACGAGCTGGAGGATTAGCCAAAGACATCGGCATGGGTGCCGGTGGCGTGCAGAACAAGGGTATCCTCACCAGTTTTATGGTAAACGAGCACCCAATTATCTGTGATGCTCGTAACGTGGCACTGATTTCAGGCAGTCGGAAATCATGTCTTCGGTTTTTGCGTACCGTTTCATCGGAATTTCGCCGCGTTCCATCTGATCGGCTTCACGAAAAGAGGACAGAAGCTTGCGACTAGCCTTTTGGGCGAGATCGCGATCTATAGTAAATGTCCTCTGCATTGTTTTCATGGTTGCGGATTATAGCATACTGAAAACAAAATATGAAACATAATGAAAACGGCAAAGGGAACGAGAGTCGGGAGATTTGCAACCGATAGCCAAATTTGGCAACAGAATTAAGGATTTCAAGGGAAATACAGGAATTTCATTCTGTTGTACAGAACGGCGGATATTTGAGGCAAAATCAGTCGGTTTCAGGCATGGGAATGGGTGCAGACAAAGCAAAAACGCCGCCCATACGGACGGCGTTCAGAATAAGGTAAGTTATGAGAGATGAGAGTAAATACTATTCCTGCTTGTTGATCATCTTTTCAACATAGGGAATGGTAAGAGCTGGTTTCATGCAAGTTGTGGCTGTGATAAGCAATAGTTGCGCCCATCAATGGAAACATTCAAAGACAGAACGCCACCCATAGCTTCAACTATCCGCCGAAGCGTACCGATACGCATGTTGTCACTCTTTTCGCAAGCAGCGAATGATGGTTGCGAAATGTCGAGCCTATCAGCAAGTTCAGCTTGAGTAAACCCCATCTCGCGACGGATCTCATTCAAGGCGTATTCACGACGCATTTCTGCTGCAGCAGCTTCATTAGCAGCCCTGCGCTCCGGAGACATACGCTGACGCAACGTATTGAAAGATTTGTGTCCGCTCATGTTAATCCCTCCTGTTTTATTTCCTCAAGATGTTCTTCAAACAGTCGCTCAGCCCTCGGCAAATTCTCCTCGTACCACCGCTCATTGCCTGTCTTGTCACCGCCAAGGAGCAACAAGGCAGACCGTACCGGATCAAATGCATACAACACCCGTATAGGACGCCCTGAACTTTGAATCCGAAGTTCCCGAATGGCAAAACGAGAGCCTTTGATATCAGATGAGTACGGATAGCCAAGCGATGGTCCTCGGTCTTCAAGGAGCATCACAACGCGGTCGATATCATCTTGCACACCTTCGGCAAGATCAATCCACCACATTTCAAACTCATCTGTATATTCAACTGTCCAATTTGTTTTCACGGTCGCATATTATAGACTATTCTCTATATAAAATCAACTGGCGGCAGTTGGGAATATGATGGCAAAATCAAGTTTAGGGTTATCGATCCCATTCCTGGACTTCACCTGTCCAACGGTCGATGTTTAAACGTTGTCTAGGAACGACATAATACCTGGTTGCAAAAGCATATATAAGCATTGTGATAATTGCGCCAATCGAAAGAACGACTACAGATGCAAAAATCTGATTAGCGGACAACCATGAAAGAAATGAACGGTTGTTTGACGTAGTATTATCTACCATATCTGATTTCTCCTGTTTTTCAGAGCAAGGAACTTGTACTTTAACAGATGATAAAAATTGCGATCTGGAGTTATTTAGAACTCCATTGTCATCAGAACATTTTAGAATGTTGCAGATTTTACGAAGATCAT
Source organism: Lentisphaerota bacterium (assembly GCA_015061765.1). Next base: position 20,696 of record SUVZ01000008.1, on the reverse strand, counting down.
GATAGTTTAACGGAATCAATGTGTTCATAAAATGGTACTCGATACAATCTGTTAAATTTGATTATTTCATGAGCAACAGTAACAACAAAGGGTGTAGGCTGGTAATAATTGCGATTAGAAACCAATTTAAAATAAAGCCAATGAGCCGGAATGCATACGGATGATAAATGAGAAAATTGAACTTCAAGTAATTTTGAATACTTTTCAATCAGGGGAATAGGATAATATTTTTTCTGAAACGTACACAATTCGTCATGTAATACATTAAACATATCGACACCGCGCATGAACACATCTGTTTTATAACAACCCATATTCACTTTACTCCAATAAATATCAAATGGTTTAGAAGGTTGGAAATACCTTCCAGAATATAGGAGAGCAACACGAGCATAATAAGATAAATCGACAATATCATGATCATTCAAAATAGAAGGATAGTCTGTCAAAATGTTACGATTGAGAATATTGGGACCGTAAACGAAAACACGATCAAGATATCCTTCAAAAGAAATAATGAAATGACCGTTACTCATAACATTCCGATTTTAGTCGCCAGCATTAAAACTTACTATTTTGAATGTCTCGTTAAAATCAACAATCTCGCGAGAAACATATCGAATAAAATCATTATTTTCAAAATCAGTAACATTAGGAACTAGCCGAGCATAAAGCCAATATGAAGAAAGGCACATTACATAAACATAAGGATAAGGAATATTTGAAGACTTTGAATATTCAGCCAACTTATCACCAGGAAGGACTTGACGCCGAAAATCATCAAAATCAGATGATAACAAATTGAATTTATCACCCATCCTTAAAAATGGATCGGTTGAATACTTCTCATGACTACGTGACAAGGAAAAAACTTCCAAATGGGAATCCAATTGCAAACAGATTGATGATTTAAATAAAGCTATGCGAGCATAATCTGATATTTCAACAAGTCCGTGTTCTTTTAATATCGAAGGATATTTTAGTAATGTTTCCCCTGAAATAATATCAGGCCCATAATCATAAACAAGGTCTAAAAATCGGAAAAGACGAACATTGTAGCTCATAGTTCACCTCACGCAGTTTTTGTGGCAGTGGAGCCACCAGTTTTGGCAGACGGTGCACGACGCCCCCCGACAAGCGAAAGAGCGTTTTCAAGAGTTGCAACTTTTATTTCAAGCTCACGAATTTTATTTGCCATTTGAGCCTTTTCGGCGTCACCTCCGTAGCCAGATGCACCGCCACGGTAATCGGAGAGGCCAAGGAGCCAGTCGGCTGATACTTCACATGAAGTAGAGATTAAAGCAAGTCCACTGAAATTGGGTTCTCTGAAACCACGCTCCCAATTAGAAAGCGTAGTCTGTTTAGTACCTATTTTTTGGGCAAAATCCTCTTGTGAGAGATCTCCTCTCAATTCTCTCAAACGAGAGCAAAACAAATTTCCTGACATTTTTACTCCTAATGAATTGACGAATATCACGAAGTGTGGTATCTTATGCGCCGTTCTGTACAACAGAATGTAAACAGAATAAAAAACAAGGCTAAAAAAGTCAAGCAAAGAGGTTGAAAATGGGAATCGATGAACAGATAAAGAAGGTCTGCGAGCTCAGGCAACGCAAGACTGTGATAGGCATCAGGGTCAATGACCGTGAGCTTGAAAGAATCGATCAGAAGGTAAAGGACATTGGAACAGGCGCAACGCGTGCCGATGTTCTGAGAGGCTCGCTGGTCGCAAACGGAATAATCGATTGAGGTGCCGCCATGTCACGCAACTACAAGATATCGGCGCACCCTTACTGCTATGCTGCACGGTGCGCGACAAGGACGGCTCGAAGGGTCGTCAAAGGCGTGTGGTGGAACTTTCTTTATCCGGTCCTGCTGATAAGCTGCGGAGTGAGTGTCGGCGTGCAGTTCGCAAGGATGTTCGGATCTGTAATCGGAGAGATCTGGAGGTGAGATCATGGACGCAGAGAACAGCATAGTCAAGGCCATATCGTTGGTGAAGGTTTACAGCGAGAACCAGCTGAAACATGAGACGGGACTTTCACAGGAGTTCATCACTCAGGCGCTCAATGAATATCAGGCGTCGAATGGAAAGCTGGGACTTCCGTGGTTCCGACGCGGATCACGAAGAGGGATTTTGGGAGTGTCGTTCGTGGAGTTCATCCAGCGCAAGGAGCGCGAGGTTCTTTTGGGATGAAAAAGCAAGAGCCGATATTGCCGGGACTTGAGGTTGCGATTGCGGACATGGAATCATCCGCACTCTCAGATACAGCCATTGAATCGCTGCCGGTGTACACCGCAGAGCGTGTGGCTGTTCACGACACCGACAGGTACAACCTTGCGGCGCGGCTTCTTTTTGCAGAAAACATATCCAGAAGGACGATATGCAGATGGCTGCATATGTCACCTAACACACTCTCGGAAATAGAGGTGCGCGAACTGCGTCTGCACCCGGAGCTGATAAAAAAGCTTAGAGCAGAAGCAGCAGCGGAGATAACACAGCTCAAGCGGCTCGGACTGGAAGCAATGCGCGCGCGCTTTTTTGACCAAAAGGCCATGTCCAAGACTTCAATTAAGGATATCGCATCAACTCTTAAAACATTGGCAGAACTCAGCGGAGACATTCAGCCGGATGTGCCGGAATCGAATAGAAACACCCAAGAGAACGAATATCTTGATATTCTGGATGTTGACGATCCGAATGGGTTAAGTCGGGAAAAAATTTCCGCGCCCGAAATGGTGGATGGCAATTACGACGCGGCGCTCGATGAGCAGCGAATCGAACCGCAAAATGGCGAATCGAACGGCGAATCTGGCAATCAGGAATCGCAATTTGCAACCGGCAACCCAAATGCCGAATTCGTTTCTACAGAACGAAACTCGCCTTGAATACAAAGGAAATATAGATGCGTTGCCAAATATATAGCAAATTCCTGTCAAAAATCCACGTTAATTCGCGGAATCACCAGAGCAAGAATCACAGGAGATTTACACCCCGGGGGGGGGATGGGGGACTCACAGACAAACCCCCGGTAGAAATAAAATTCATTTTCGTTGTAGAGCTTTAATCTTAAGAAAGGAGACATAAAATGGCGAGATCATTCTTCCAGAGAGCCGCGAAGCTTGCGGGCATAGGCGAAAATCAGCAAAAAAACGCCGCCGCAGGCGCGTCTGATTTGCCGGAGACAAAACTGCGTCCGGTAGAGAGAACGCCCGTAGAGCCGCCTAAATTGATGTCTATATACGATGATACAGACGTGTGCCGCGTATTAGGGCTGCGTAAGCGCATAGTTGTTGCGGCGAGAACAGAGAAAACGCGTGGCCAGGATTGGGCGGTAGAGGGAGAGCATGTCGGAATGACAGGAGATTGGATCCTGAGAAAAAATCCGTCCGTGGATCTGAAAAACCTTCAGCCGATCAAGAACAGGGACGGCATAGTTACGGTGCGGATCATCGGACGTGCAACTAACAATCAGGTGCTGATCGGCCAGAAGGTATGTGACGGCAGGAAGGTGATGGTTCGGGTTCGCGATGGGCGTGACCATTTCAGGGGTGACGAAATGGATACCCGGCTCATCGGAACAATGCACCAGTTCATCGAATCGCTCAATCCGGAAAAATACTGATGCGAAACAATTGGTTCATGACTCTTGGAGCGGGACGGCTGCCGCTTGCGGGCAGAGGGTTCCTGGCGACTCTCGAAGCGCTTGGCGACAGCGTCACGATGAGACAACTGGAGCTGGACGAGCTGTTCGGAATCGGGTGGATTGCGGTAGCTAAGGAACTGGCCATAGGGGGCTATATCGAACTTGAATTCGACAGTCCATTCTATTCAATGAAGATTCATTATCCGAACCAGAAGCGTCGGGAATATCGGCGCAGATGGGCGGCGAAAAAGAGAGGTAAATAGGCAATGTCAGATGCTGTAACAAGAGGAATTCTGATTAGGGTAGAACATATCGAGACGCTTAAAAGGCTTCCAAACAAGACTATGGATGCGGTGCTTGGAGCAGCATTTAGGGTGTGTTTGGGGCAAGAAAGTAAACTTGCGGTGAAAGATTGCAACGGAATTTTGAACGCAATCGTTGAATCAATCGCCGTTTCGGCAAAAAAATTCGACGAACATGAAGTTTCCAAAAGAAAATACGATGCCGAAAGAAAGCGAAGAGAGCGGGAAGCGGCCAAAACACCACAAAAAACACCAATGTCCGAAGGATGTCCGAAAATGTCCGACGGACAAAAGCGGACGGCGGCGGACGAATACGGACAAATTCGGACAAAAACGGAGTCCGCACGAAAGAAAGAAGGAAAGAAAGAAGGAAAGAAATATACCCCTATATCCCCAGAGGGGATTTGCGGTGATTCTTCTGCTGAGGTTGATTTGGACGCCATGATGAGTGTGATCGGCGCGGACGTCGGCGCCGACCAGCAGGAGCAGGAAGGGGAGGATGAGGTTCCCGAGACCGGAGATTGCACAATCGGCGAGACCGCACTTGAAGCCATTACCGAAACGGCAGCCAAGATGACTGCCGCCCATCCGAACAAACGGGGAACGGATTTGTTTGCGAGAAGCTTGAGACGGTATCTGCAAAAAAATCCCGGCGCCAGTCTGGTGGCCATAGCGGAAGGACATGTGGCGTGGCTTGAGTCCGGAGTATGGGACGAGGAGGGCGGACGGTATGCGCCTCAGCTCGCAAGATGGCTCTGGGGCGGAGACTGGAAGCAGCGGCCGCCAGAAAAAAAAGCCGCGCGCCCTGATCCGCGGGTGGAGGACGCGAGTGTGTTCCATGCGGGGGCGAGTCTGTAGATTTCAATCGGGCATGTGGGATGTCCGGACAAACGAAAAACGAAAAGAGGTTGCCAATGATAACGAAAGACACAGCTGAATGGCTAACGCGATATGTTCAAAAGTATCCGATTGAGAAGGTGTCGCGGTGCGCCAAGTGCCTTGGACTGCCGAGGTTCGAGGTAAAGAGCGACGGGTACTACGGCACAGGGCGGTTCGTCTGCGAAAACGGATGCGGCATCGAGCAGCAGATGGAGGTGATTTCCGAAGATTCGGAAGAGCTGATCAGGAAGGGAAGAACTCTGTGGAACGAACAGCAGCGTAGAACGCTGAGTGATCTTGCACATTTAGCGACAAAAAAAAATGAGGTGGCGGCATGAGTGAACAGACGGCGGAAGAGATTGAACGTGGACTGCTCGGTGCGATACTGGTGGCGGCAGAGTTCAACGAGGGAAACGACAGCTACGCAAAGCAACTGCTCGGAAACTGCAGACGAAAGGGCGTGAACGAGAAATGGTTCTCGGCGGGAAACAACAGGCGAATGTGGGAGGCCATGACCGAAGAGTGCGACGCCAGGGACGTGATAGACCCGATCCTTGTCGCCCAGCGGCTTGGATCGGACGGAGGCGCAATCCTGGAGGGAATACTGTCCGGATCGGCGCAGGCTTCACACTTCGAGTTCTATCTGGATGCGCTTGTCGAGCGCAGGGTGTACATCGAATACCACAGATGGCTGCGCGACCAGCTTACGAACCTGACGCCGCAGTCAGCACGGTGTGCGGTGACAGATGCGTCGAAGAGGATCGGCGAACTTCAGACGCTTGCCATGGGTGGCGGCGAAACGCTCAAGGGCGTGGATGATTTCGTCGAACAGCTCATCGAGGAGAAGCGGTGGCTGTCGGAAGAACGGTTCGTGAAGAAGAACTGGGGCAAGTACCGTGGAGTTCCGATGCCGTGGAGCCAGCTGAACATAATCTACAAGGGGCTGAAGACAGGGCTGCACATCATTGCGGCGCTGCCGTCGCAAGGTAAGACAACCGTTGCGGTGAACATATCGAACTACTGGTGCGCAAGGGGAATCAAGCACGGAATTGCGTGTCTCGACATGCCGGGCGATTCGCTCGTGGAGCGTTATGCTGCGGTGCGTGCGCAGCTGTCGATCTCAAAGCTTGACTTCGGGGCGTCGCCGAAGTACGTGGACGAGTTCGAGACGGCGTTGCGGGAGATCGCCAGGGACGACATGGTGAAGATCACGGAATCGGAAACCATCTCACAGCTTGAGTACGAGATATCGCGAGGCGTGAAGGCGCTCGGATGGAAGACGGTTATTGTCGACTACCTTCAGCTGATCGATCCGGAGATGAAGGGGGCGAACGCGCCGTACGTTCTGGCGAAAGAAGCGACAGTGCGCATGAAGAAGTTGGCGAAGAAGCTTCGCATTCCGATCATCTGTCTCGTGCAGCTGTCCAACCAGTTCGCAAAGGACAAGGCGACAGGCGCAAAAAAGCCGCGCCTTGACCATCTCGGAGACACAAGCGAGATCGCACGAGCCGCCAGAAGCGTTGCTGTCGTGTATCAAGACGAGGACGTTGTCGATTACTGGAAGGAGAACATGCCGTATGACCTGATGTACTACGACAGGAAGAAGCGGCTTGAAGGGAATTGGACATTGGTGGGGCAGAGTGCGGAATCGTTTCGGGAGATGGGGCAGCCGAACATGATTGCGGACGGCGGGATCCGTCCGATATGGTTCAGCGTCATCAAGAACCAGCAGGGCGGACGCGGAGACGTGCCGTTCATCATGTACGCTAAATATTTCATGCTGCGTCCGGGAGACATGGAGGGTGAATCTCAGGTGCTGGGAGACGAGAAGCATCCGAAGAAGGTGGCAGTCGGGCAGTTCGCCATAATCCGCGATGACTGGCTGTACAATCCGGGAGACGAGATCCTGGAGCGCACCGGCGGCATCGGTACGCGCTGGATGAAGTATCCGGGCGAGACGAACGACCAATACCTTGAGCGCGTAAAGCAGGAGCGCAGCCGCCACAACTCGAACAGCGGAATGTGGGATCGGCAGTTCGAGCGGCAGAACGGCTGCGGAATCCGGCTCGGTTTCGCGGAATTCGATGGCGAAGTCGCTATGGCGGTTGAGAAGATCACCGAGGAGGAGATGTCATGAGCGAAGGCTGGGAACTTGTGGCGGCGGCGATGATCGGCGTCGCGGTTGGTACGGTGCTCACATTGATCGTGGTGTACTGCACATCGGAGGGTGAATGATCTTTTTGCGCGGGTGCGCAAAATGCCGCCGCCGGTCGCGAACGGCCCATATCGGGTGCGAGCGTGGTTTCTTAAGATGGCCGGCGGCGGTTTGTTCAAAAGGGAAAAACAAAAAGAGGTGAGGAATGTTGATTGAAATCATAAACGGCAAGGCCTACAAGGTCGCCGAAGGTAGGTGCTCGGACTGTTGTCTGTACGGACGCTTCGCGAGCAGGTGCATAGCTGCGGAACTATGCCACAGAGGCACAAGCTCATTCTGCTATGCGGAGCTGCAGAGCGGAGAAATCGCTGCAATAATCTCGGCAATGGGATTGGGAGGTGAGGCATGAATATCACAATAACCTATGTGAATGGGAATGGGAAACGGGTCGTAAAGGAATTTACGCATCCAATGGAAGTCATCGGATATATCTACCGTTGCTGGAACGCTGCCAGAAATGCCGAATCAATGTACAGGATTAAAGAGAAGCTTGATAGAGAATGGCGTGAGAGAATAACCGAAGCGGAAGGCGGTGCGGAATGATTTCAGAACCTACGGGCTGGGTTGCCAACTGCGAGAACTGTTGGAAAGAAATATCCTCAAATGACATTGACGAATGTTATCCCCGGGATGAAGACGAATTCATCGAAGACTTGAAGAATCAGGGATGGGTCGTTGATGAAGAGGGCGAAGTGTACTGTTGCGAAGAGTGCATGAAAGCAAAGAAGGAGGACGAAACCGATGAGCAGTAAACTCAGAGAGACAATGTTACGCTGTGATGCAATCGCACAACTGCCAGAGATTCGAGAATATATAATCGTTAAGGAGATGCGCAATCTTATCAAGGGAGCCCTTGCCGAGCCATTACGGAATTGTGATGTGGGTACGGTGGAGGAACAGGCGGAGAGGTATAGGAACTTTTGCCACAACTACCCAAAATGCACCGGGTGTCCATGTGTCGGTCGGGTGGAATACGGTAAATGCGAATTTGCCTGGTCGCAGATGCCCTACGAGGAGGTGAAATGAACACAACACAGACAATCATAGCAATGCTATCCGCACACCTGATAACTGACTATACCTTGCAGGGATGGCTTGCAGACGGCAAGCAAAAGTCATGGTGGAATAAAATCACCAATGGTAATCTGCCGCCTAAATACAGATATGACTATATCGCCGCGCTGATATGTCACGCGATCTATTGGTCTATTGCAGTATGTTTACCGCTATGGAATAGTCCAATGTTTTTATGGGCGATTATCGGAAATACAATCATTCATGCAATCGTGGACGATCTAAAAGCCAATAGGAAGCGGCTGAACCTCGTTCAAGACCAACTTTTGCACCTTGCACAGATTGTAATTACAGCAACTTTAATCTGAAAGGACAAAAGGCAATGAAAAAGCTTAAGCGGAAAAATTGCGCAATCCTTCCGCTCGTGTTGAAAAGCAAGTGGTACAACTCGATAGAGCAAGGCGTAAAGAAGGAAGAATACCGCACATCAAAGAACGTCATACGCATGATTCAGCGATGGTGGGGCGAAGTAAAGATTGAGAAAGATTTCGCGGTTGTAGAGTTTCGGCGTGGTTATCGTGCGGACGCTCCACGGATGGCATGGATAGTTGCTGGTGTGTATTTACGAAAGGCCGGATGCTTTGCAGATCCTGAAATGGGAGAACCCACCGATAGAACGCACTATGCACTTGTGTTGGCAGAACGCGTCGAACTGGTGGATTGAAAGGAGAAATAAATGAAATCTGAGTGGGTATTTCCGACGGTGCTCATTGCGCTTGATGTAGCGGCGGCAGTGCCGTATGCAGCCAAACACAACTGGCGCATGGCGATCTACTGGATTGCGGCGGCTACGCTTACGGCCTGCGTTACGTACAAGTGACTACCTGGACTTCTTTTGCCTATTGGGGAATAGCCAATGGAATGCTATCAGAAGGCAACCGAGAACGTTGGCGATAGTGGTTGTCAAAAGGGTTATCACAACAGAATCAGAAAGATCGATACTGCCAATGCCATCCATGAGTGTGAGAAAAAGCGCAGCAACCGTAACCCATACAACGAACTTGAATGTTAGGTCAAGATATCGTTTACGCAAATCGTGTTCTTCAGTCCGCTCCTTGAGTCGCTGTGAACACTCTTGCGCTTGGAGGGCTTCTTTGTCTGCACGGGCGGTTTCAAGGCGAAGTGCATTCTCCTTGCTCTGGAGTTCGGAAGCCATCTCTTCGTGTGAAAGCTCGGACAGCCCGCGATTTTGTTGGTGCGCGATTGGAGCGACGGGATTGCTTTCAGCAGTTATGGAATTAACGTACTTGGACAAAGAGTCGATGGCATTATCGCAACGTGCATTTTCAGGCATTGCCGAATCCCTTTTCGATGATCAAGGCGTGAGGTATTTCGGCATATCTTGCATTGCGGTATGTTTCGACCCAGGGCGATCCACTGCGATGGGTGAGCTCAGAAAGCTGATACGCGGTCCAGTTTTTGAATTTATCCCATACGGCGCGGATTATGGCACAGACATCAGTATCATCAACGGCAATGGCATCGGAGAAGGCTTTTGCAACTTCAGGATCGGCAAGAGAAATGCTCTTGTCGGTTCGGTCGTGGACGATAGGTCTGATGCGTTCATAAAGATCAAAAACGACCGGGCCGAAATCCCAAGCGAGAGACGGCTCAAAGTGCGCAGGAACATTGAACGAACGCAATGCCAAAAGCTGGGTAAAGAATACCAGTTTTTGCACCTTCATGTTCGTCATACCAGCGCTCAGCTTTTCAGAGTCGGCAAGCTCAAGAAAGCGCCTTGCGATGTCTATGGCACTATAAGTTCTCATAACGGCGGGAATTATAGCAGAAACCGATTTGTAATACAAAATGAAAACAGAACGTAAAACACAAAAAAGGAGAGTCGAATGAAACTGTTCAGACGGAAAGAGAAAAATGAAAATCTGGGAGCGGTACGGATAGTCAAGCGCGTGCAGCTTGAGCCGGAAGTGAGCGAGAACGACATTCGGATGTTCTTTGCAAAACTCGACGCCGAAGAGCGCAATGTTCCGGCGGCAATGATCGCCCAGTGGAAGCAGATGGCCGTCGAGAAGATGGAGAAAGTGAAGAACGCGGAGAGCTTTGCCTTCGAGCAGGGGCGGCTTGCGGCGTACTGTGAGATGGAGAAGCTGTTCATCGAAATGGCGGAGCAGTACCACAACGCGGCGCCGGAAGCCGACGAAGGAGATGACGGAAATGATGCGTGATGCGTACTACATGCCGCCGACGGTCGAGCAGGTGAGGAAGTTCGCCGCGGCAAAAGGCATTCCGGAGATGGAGGCGAAACTACGGATCGCCGCCGGACGCGAGAGGTTCCTCACAACCATGCGCGAAGATCCGTACACGCACGGCTACGAGCCGGATATCTGGCTCGTGGTGAAAGCTCTGTTCCGCGGCGTAGAGCCAACAAGGGCGCAGCGCGAGCGCGTGAGGAAGATCCTGAATCTCGAATGGAACGACTTCGCGGAGAGGATGCGGCGGCATCTGGGATTCACCAAGCCTGTCGGCGAGGTGCTGATCATGGGAGCGAACCGTTCCGGCAAGACGGACTTCGCATCGAAGCTTGCGATGCAGCTTGCCGATTCCGGCGGCAAATCGATGCTCGTCGGCTTCCAGACGCTCAAGACCGGCAAGGGTACGCAGATGAAGCGCCTGTGGAACTACATGCCGAAGCCGTTCAAGGAGAAGAACATCGCGCTCAAGAAGGCGTCGCGGATAGACGAGCACATCAGTTACACGGAGCAGAACGGCTTTGCCGGATCGAAGATAACGTTCGGGAACAGGTCGATACTCGATTTCGTCACGTACGAGATGGATGTGAAGTCCATCGAGGGAAGCGAATACGATTTCGGTTGGCTGGACGAAGAGTTTCCGCAGTCGTTCCTCTCGACGCTGCGAAGCCGTCTTGCGTCGAAGAAGGGGATTCTCCTGGGGACGTTCACGCCGATCAGCGGATATACTCCCGTCGTTGCGGACTTCCTGGACGGCATGCAGGTCACGAAATGGCATACGGCATACATGCTGCCGCTCGATGGCGGCATTGTCGAGCCGTGGAGCGAACTGGGGCTTACGCCGGAGGAATACACCGCGCTCATGGACGATTCAGCCGAAGTTCCGGAGTCGCGTCCGGAAGAGTGCCTGAAGTGGCTTCTCGGAGAGGGCGAGAAGGCGAGGGCGGACGGAAGGGCGTTCGTGCGGACTCCGCGTGTGGCGGTGTGCAAGGGCGGCACTGCCGCCGCCGTGTGGTTCTACGGCAGCGACAATCCGTACGGCAGTCCGGGAAGCGTAATCCGTTCGGCGGCGAAGAACCGACGAGCCACGAGCGAGATCAAGGCGCGTGTTTACGGAATCGCGGAGAAGCTTTCAGGACGGCTCTTCCCGAAGTTCTCGCGAGATAAGAACGTGATACCTCTTGAAGCACTTCCGAAGCGGCTTGTGCGGATACACGTCGTGGATCCGGCTCCGGAGCGCAACTGGTGCAACGGCTGGTACGGCTACGAGAAAGCGACGGATACGCTGTACAAGTACCGCGAATGGCCGGGCAACTACGAGATTCCGGATACAGGGGTGCCGCCGCCATGGGCGCAGCTGTCGGACCGCAACCACGGCGTGAATGACGGAGAGTACGCGGGCGGTCAGGAGGACTTCGGAATGTCGTTCCTCAAATACAAGTACGAATGGGCGCGTCTGGAGCGTTGGAAGGACTTTGAGGATTATGTGGCAAAGGGCAATGATCCGCTGGAATGGCCGCAGAATCTTGATGAGGTTGAGGAATGGACGGAGCTTGCCGGCACGAATGAACCTATCGCGGAGCGCGTGATTGACGCCAGGGCGGCAAGCCAGTCGAAGATGAGCATGAAGGAGAACCTTACACTCTTCGACGAGGTGGCGAAGCTTGCCGAAGGGTTCCTGCCGGCTTCCGGACAGCAGATCGCCGTCGGGCTTGCCGTACTGCGCGACAGAATCGAGGACGGGCGCTACAAGGTGACCGCAAACTGCGTGAACACCATCTTCGCCTACGACAACTACACCGGCAAGGACGGCCAGAAGGGGGCTGTCAAGGACTGGATCGACTGCGACAGGTACGCTGCGCTGAGCGGAATCTTCGAATATGCGGCCGAAGACGCCACGGAATGCGGCCAAGCGGCGGCAAACCAGCAGTCAGGGCGGCGTTTTGACGATGAAAACGACGTTCCCGACGATGATTTTGCCGCTTGGGCGGACGGTTGAGGGTCGAAATTGTTCATATGAACAGGAAAACGCCACCGGAAGGTTGAATTTTCTTTGTCCTTCCGGGGGCGTGGTGTATATTCGAAGGCATCGAGGGCCGGAATGTCGCTGATCCGGATGACTCGGAAGCAGAAAACCAGCGGGAACCGGCGACGCACGGCCGCAAAACGTGCGGAAGGAGAGAAAGCCATGGAAAACAAAGACGACAAAATCGAAAACGAAGAATTCGAGGATACCGAAGAGCTCGAAGACGAAGACGAGGCAGCCGAGGAGACCGACGAAGACGACGAGGCGGGCGACGATGACGCCGACGACGGTTCGGACGACGAGGATGACGGGTCTGAAGACGACGATGACGATGAGGAATCCGACGATGACGACGATGACGAGAAGAAGTCTGATCGCGAAGCCATGGGCAAACGCGCTCAAAAGCGTATCGGAAAGCTCACAGGCGAGATCAAGGATCTCAAGCGCGAGCTGGAGGATGCGCGGAAGCTGAGCGGCGACGACGGGAAGGCGATACTTTCCGCAGCCGAAACGGCGGGGATTCTGCCGCAGCTCATGAGCGCAGAGGAGGCGAAGGGCATTCAGCAGCTGGACTCGAAGACCGGCGTGGCGAAGTACCTCAAGAAACTGCTCAGAAGCGACGACGACGAGTTTGAGATCGGCGGCGAAACGCGTTCGAGGCGGTGGGTTGAGGGCGAGCTTGACGACCTCCAGGAGGAAATCGGCGAACTGCGCGAGAAGTACGGGGCGAAACGCTCGGAGCTTGCGAAGAAGTCGAAACAGGTGTTCGAACTGGGCATGGCGGCGATGAAAGCCGGCTGGAAGCCCGGCGAGAAGAAGGAAACAAAAACCAAGAAGGCAAAGAAGGCTTCGGCGCCCACGGGAAAGAACCCCAAGAAGGGGCTGGAGCGATTAACGAAAAAAGGCCGGAAGGGCGAAATCGATTGGGGTGACGTAACAGACGAAGCCTCGATGGAGGCGGCCCTCCTGGCGGAAATGGAGAATTGAAATGGCAGGACTTTACACAGTTCAGAAAAACCTGGTCAAGCCGGACTACATGGACGGCGTGATCCGCCTCACGAGACACAAGACGCCGCTCCTGACGCTCCTGAAGCGCGGCAAGAAGCCCGTCGACTGGACGCAGGGGGTCGAGCTTGAGGGCGACGTGACCCCGGCGGATCTTGCAGCCCCCGAAGGCGCGGACTTCGACGAGAAAGGATTTGAGGCGGATACTACGCTCACGATGAAGCATCAGCTTCAGATGTTCAAGTCGAAGAAGGGCTTCAAGGTGACGGAGGAATCCGAAGAGCTTCCGTCCCACAACGAGAAGGGGGCGAACGCGGCTCTTGCGCGACAGATCCGCATCGATGCGGAGCGTACGCTCCTCTCCGTCGAACACACGCTTGGTTCGGAGCAGGAGGCCGTGGAGCGCGGCAACGGCACGGATAACATCCCTCGCACGCGTGGCATTGCATGTTGGCTCAAGCCGCTCGAGACGCTCAGTTCGGCCGGCGCATCCGCACTGCATGCGGTGCAGACGATTCCGTGGCAGGCTTGCCCGCGCTACGGGTTCACCGGCGATGTCACCGACTCCACCAAGTTCAACCAGGATGTTGTCGCGCAGATCATCCGCAACTCCGCACTTCAGGCCGGGGATGACGACATTAACTTGCTCTTCCTTTGCGGACTTTCTCTCAAGGCGCTCTTGAGCGAATGGTCCTACAAGGTCACGAAGGTCGAGGGCGTCGAGACTACGATCCGCAACAACCGCAACCTGAAGGACAAGTCGATCTCCTTCATGTGCGACACGTTCGAGTTCGACGGCGGCGTGTTCCGCACCGTCACCGACAACCATCTCTTCGCGAACACCGCCACGATGCTCTGCGACGAGACGAGCCGCTATTCCGGCGTTGCGATCAAGCCTGAGAACTGGTCCATCGATACGCTCGTGCCGCTCAAGAAGCACATGCTCGAGAACAAGGGCGGCGGCCCGCGCGGCTTCCACAAGACGACTCTCCGTCTCGGATGCAAGAACCCGACCGGTCAGTTCATGGTGAAGCACGTGGCTGCTTAATCCGGTCCACTAGAGACCGTTGGCCAAGGGCCCGCCGGAAGGTTTATTCCAACATCAACCTCTTTCCTTCCGGCGGGCCTGAAGCCATAAAAGGGGGAAGAACGAAATGAAGCGAATCGGAACAGAGATGCCGCTCACGGAGGATGAGCGCCAGAGGCTGATAGACGAACTGAACTACTGGCACAACAATTCCATGTCATTCCACGCCGACAGGGAGCGTGCAGCAGCGGCGTTCAACTGCGAATGGAGGAACCAGCACATTTCCGGGACGATGCGCGACAGAGGCGAGAAAAAGGCGTTTCCGTTCCAGGGGGCGAGCGACCAGAGGTTGAGGTGGGGCAAGGGTGTGCTGAAAGAACTTTCGGCGCTCCTGATGAACGCAACGGCGCTTGCGAACGTGAACATCACGTGTTCGGCGGGTGCGCATATGCAGGAGAGGGCAAACGCCCTCTCGACGCTTTTGGAATGGGCGGTGTCGCGTATGGGCGTCAAATGGGAGACGCAGCTCAGGACGGCGCTCACGTACTACCTGCGAGATACGCCGGCCGTTGCGCTCCTGAAGGTGGTGTGGAATCGAAGGACGAGCATTTCGGTCGTCGAGACCGACCGGGAATCCATGATGGCGGAATACACCGCATGGCGCATGAAGGACGGCACGGTAAGCCAGGTTGATGCGCAGGGAGAATGGTGGATGGTAATGAACCATCTTGCAACAAGCCAGCGAGGTGTAGCGGAGGCGGAGGAATATATGCCGGCGGCATCGACGGTGATGCAATTTGCGATCGAAGCGAAGGGATTTGAGGAACGCAAGGCGCAGGCGGTCCTAAAGGCGCTTGCGACGGATCCGGACGGGGAGGTGGAGTATGTGGTCGAGAACGTAGAGAGCGAAGGTCCGGAGATCCGGGCGATGCGCTACGGCGACGATTTCTGCATGCCCACGCTGACGGAGGATTTCGACTATGCCGACTGGTACGAAGGCGAATGGCTTACGAAAGCGGAGCTCGAGGAGCGCGTTGCGTCCGAAGGATGGAGCCGAGAATGGGTGAAGGAGACGCTTGAAAATCCCGGAACAAACTTCTTTGACACCCTAAAACCGGAATACATCGACGAAAACAAGGATCTGTACAACATCGTGCACTGCCACCACGTGACGGTGGATGCGCAGGGAAGGGCGTGGCGATGGACGAGCGTATTGTCTCTCGCCGAAGGTTCCGCCTATGGCAAGCGTCTGGTGCGCACGAGACGCGGCAAATGGGATGCGGTGATGTTCCGGAGGGAGATCAATTCGTCGAACATCATCGACTCGGTGGGAATAGCGGAGGAAGCCGCTCCGGTCCAGGGAATCGCCAAGGTTATCCGCGACGGGGCGGCGAACAACGCCATAGTCGGTGCGCAGGCGCCGCTGAAGATAAAGGGGCGCGGAATCAAGAATGCGCTCATAGGCCCGTTCAAGCGCATCTCGATGAACATAAACGACGATGTGACGTTCATGCAGCCTCCGCAGTTCCCGGCGGCGGCAGACAAGCAGATCGACACGATCAGGAGTGAGTTCCTGGCGTTCGAGGGCGTGGGTGACGCGCAGAACGACACGTCGAACATGAAGCAGGATATCGTGAGCTGGTGGTTTGCGCAGATGCAGGAGCTGTATCGTCTGCTCCTGGAGGTCACGCAGGACAACGCATCCGACGAGACGCTGGCGGGAATCACCAATTCGCACGACGTGAAGGGCCTGCGGCGCGAGGATATCGCGGGCGATTTCGGAATCAAGGTCGTGCTCGATCAGAACGACCTGAATAACGACAAGTTGATCAAGAAGCTTCAGACGCTCGGCCAGCTCATTCAGCCGCTCGACAAGAACAATTCGCTCGACACGTATCCGATACTCGCCGACGCGGTGCGCAAGATGCTGCCGGGCGTTGCCAAGGAGTCCATGAAGACGCGCCAGGAGATGCAGCTGGACGACGTGAAGGATGAAATGCAGAATTTCATCAAGATCAAGGCCGGCATCATGCCGGAGATCAACACCGACGGCAAATGGAACTATCAGGCGCGGCTTGACTTCTACCGTTCGCTGCAGGAGAACAATCCGGCGGCGTTCGAGGATTTGAGCGAAGCTTCAAGAGAATTGCTAGCAAAATGGATCCAGGCGCTCGAGCAGCAGGCGATGCAGTTCGGCGCGAATGCGCAGATCGGAAGAACCGGCGTCGCCGGAGTCGAGGCGGAGTGAGGAGGCTGTAAATGGACGAGAGAAGGACAAGCGCAGATTTCTACCCAGGCGGCAAAATGGCGGTTCCGGCCGGCGGCGGCATTATGTCGGGAGAAGACGGAGGTGCGGTGGACGCGCCAATGGTGCCGATAACCAAAATTGACGGATTACCGGAAAGATATACCGAGGACGACATGAAGTCGAAAATCGACGAGATATGCAAGGTGATAAGGACGGGCGGACTTGCGCTGGCGGCGATCCTGGCGTTTCCGGCGTGGGGAGAAGGCGTACAGGTGCATGGAGCGAGGAAGGATAAGCTCTACAACGATGATTTCGTGGTGACAAACGTAGTGGTGGATTCTGCAAAATTCGCCACGACGAACACCGTAATAGGGGCCACGAATGCGTTGGCCGCAACCTTCGTACGGGGATTGGAGGTTGCGACCAACGCCGTTCTGGAGATGGGCACGGCCGAGATTGCGACGGCGACCAATGCATTGGCAAGGCGCATGGATGAAAAGATAAGCGCGTCCACAAACGGCAACTTTAGCGCATCATTGCTCGAACCGTACGCGAAGCGCACATGGGTCGAGGGGCAGGGGTACATAAAGTCCGGCGAGGCAAGGAAGACGATAGAGCAGTTGGTGGACGGGGCGATTGCAGGCCTGGACGAGATGGCGGCAAACAGGTTGATGTCACCGGACAAATCGGAATGGATAGACGGTACAGGCGTGTGCTGGAGAATCACAAGTCACGTCAGGGTAGATGGAGTTGAAGTCTCCCGCCAGGGAGTCGCGTCGGAATGGTACGACGAGCGAGAGGGATCTTCGTACAGAATAGACTGTTCCGGTGAAGACCCGGGAGCGGCAAGGGATTGGTATTATGAGAGGACTTTAAGCTGGAGAGACAATCCTGATGATCCGGAAGAGCCATTGCAGGAGAGAGTCTATGACTATGAGGGTGTAGCAAAGCCATCCGCACGAGAGGTGACGTTAAGACTTGTGACAGAGTTTCCACAGCCGGGGCAGAACCATGAATATCCGCCGGAGACGGTGCTGCTCGAGCATTGGCTGGAGACGAATGTCGTCGGCCGTGTCGCACGAACGAATGAAGTGACGGAAATATGGGAGAGGGGAACAAACATTGTTGCAGAAATGATCACACGGAAAGATTCCGCGAAAGGCTGGAAGGCGTTCTTTAGAGAGTTTCAGTATGGTAAGGAGTATGAAGCGAATCGAGAAACACTCTCTGATTTTGGGTTTGACGATATCGTAATAGATGTTGAAGATGAAATCACCTTGACCACCGCATATGCATATTTTGCAGTGTACATAACGGTTGGTGAAGAAACGTATTACATAGTCGAGCCAAAGAGAATGACAACTCACGACGAGTGGCTGAGACTGTTGCGCGAAGGCATGGAAGTGCATGTCTGCTCAGCAGAGCCGGGATGTCCTTTTGATTCATCGGAATGGGACGTGGATCTATGGTTCAAATTTAGATACATAGATGAGCGAAACAGCATGGGGCTAGCCACAAAAGATGAACTGGAAGCGCTCAGGGATCAGCAGGCGGCATGGAGACGTGATGTAAAGGACAATATCGCGGCTAAAGATGAAAGTTTTTTTAGCCCTTGGAGGGTTGTGGATTGCTCTGATTCCCGGCTGGGACATCTTCTAAGGTTAGAAACTCCAAAACTGACTTTTGAAGGAGGAGTGTGGACGGAATCAGGAATGCCTGTCTATGCTGCGGACGGCGACTGGGTAATAATGCGGAGAGATGTCAAAGGGACTGGTTCGGAGACGAATCTTGTGTTTGAAGAGATGTATGAATCCAACGACGAATATGCGCATGTGACGTTTTCACGCACAGAAACGTTCGTTACAAAATCAGGCGAACCTTACGTGACGCAAACGTATGTGGACAAGCGCGTGGATCCTCTTGCCGAGGAGTCGGCGCGGTTTCCGTACTTCGATGGGACGGACAACAACATGCGTGTCTCTCCGGTTGACGGCATGGGCGGATTCCGCTTCGTCGATGTCACCTCGGAAGGCGATGAGATGGGCATGTCGTATCTGCCGGTCCAGGACGCGATTTTCGCCTGGGGGATCTGGGACAGGGCGGCGTTTCCGGACTCCACGAGGTATCAGCCGTACTTCGGTGTCGGAGATTGCGGGCTGCGTATTCCGACGGGCGATGAAGGCAAATTTGCGACGGTCGAGTGGCCGAACGTCTGGCGTGCGCTGTCCATCTCGGACCAGGTTTTCGGCAGCGGGAACGACAATCGTTTCCGATCCGTAAGTTCGGCGGCTGTCTGGGATTTCGTCCGTGGCGAGGTACCGCAGATGCTCAAGGCGTATATCTCCACGGGGACGGTTGATTCCGCGTCTGCGCTTGCGTCCAGGACGAAGGGCCGCGTCGAATACGAGGATATCATCGAGGATGCAGCCTATCTCGTGGCGACGTCCACGGTGGTGAAGTCCGTTGCGTACGGGGAATGGACGTCGAGCATGACGCTTGAGAAGGAAGGCGTGGTTTTGAATCATATGGAGTTTAAGGATGACAAATGGCATGTCTATGTAGATGATGTAAGTTCCATTAAAAATTTGTTTTTAGGCTCGTTCGAAGGTGTTGAGGACGCGACGAATCTTGTCTGGACTTTTTCGGGAGTCGATGTCACCTTTTCTCGAAGCAGAACGGTTGAAACGGAGAATAGGTTTGGTCTGCCGACGCATGAGACGGTGACCAACATCGTGCGCGACGTAAGCAACTCGTTCTGGGACGAGGAGAATCAGGTGCTTTGGAGGATGGAATTTCGCGGAGGCGAGCCGATGTTTGTGCCGGTCACAAATGAGAACGTAAAAGCGACAGGAGGTGTACTGTGAGGTTTGCTGTTATGATATTGGCGGCGTTTTGCGCTGCGGTCTTGTGCCGGGCGAATGATCCGACACTTGCCACGGTCACTGTCGTGTTCGATGACGGGCGGGGGAACTGCTGGACGAACAGACAGGTTGTGGCGGTGCCGAAAAGCGGCTACTCCACAAACGATGTAGCATACATCGGCACGGTTACGGCGATCCGCCCGGACGCGGTGACGGAATGGCAGGCAATGCTGCAAAAAGTCGAGGTGCTTTGGGAAGAGTACGAAAAGAGAATGGCTAGGCTTGAAAGGATCATCCGGCAAAGAAAAGAGCCGACAAGAAAAAGCAAGGTGAACAGGTGGGCACAGGAGCTTAGGCGGAAGTACAAGGAGGCGAAATGATTCTGGCAACCATTATCTTCGCGGCGGCGTTAACGGATCGGACGATCGTGACCGTCGACCAGGAAGGAGAAATCAACAAGCCGAATGTAGTGGCCAAGGCCGCAGACATGGCGGCAAATCAGGTCAAGGCCGATATCGCGCTTGCGAAAGCGGAAGCGGCGGCAGACTCGGCGGGAAAGGCGACGAACGCGCTGCATGAGGTTGTGAGGCAGATCGGAGAGAATGAACTGGTGCTGTACCGTCAGGGCTTTACCGATTCGCTTGGCGTTGCGGTGGTTCTGCCGAAAGATACGAAGATGCGTGTTTCAATGTTCAAGTCGAATACCGGAATACGCGCTTCCGACGGCTACATACAGCATACAATCCGATATGCCACGACGGAGAACGCAGATGCCGTGACGGCTGATGTCAAGGTTGCCTCTCCACTTGTGGCTGTGAAGGATTTTGCGAAGCTTCCGGCTTTGGATGTCGAACCGAAGGTAAGGATTTCGGAGCCGTATGAGTATGGCGGCGAAACCTACCCGTATCAGTACGAGGTCAAGTTTTACACGCCGCCGGATAATCAAGGTTTCGCGATTGTGTATCTCGATGCGGATGACGCGGAGACCGACGGGGCGCTGTTTGTGATCGACGGCGGCATTGCCGGAGGTTTGACCACGGAGAGAACCGTAGGAAACACGGTTTTCGGTTTCACTGGTGGACTGCTTACGGAGGTGGACGATGTGGAATAATGAACATCTGTTGTATGTCGCGCAGCGGATAGACAATGACCTGCTTCTGATCGGATATGCGGTTGCGCTTATCGGGGTGTTCTGCCTGTTC
>SUVZ01000380.1 GCA_015061765.1 Lentisphaerota bacterium | reverse complement strand
AGACCCGGAAGTACGACGTTGGACTCAAGGAAGGTGCCGTCGTCCACCAGCTGTGCGTCTTTACGGGTCTCAGGTGAATGTCGGGCAAGCGGACCGGTCATGGTTGCGTTGCCGGGATGCACCGCTCTGCCTGACGGCAAGACAAACAGGATTGAAATACTTACAGCCGCATCAAGTTCAGAGATCAATCCTGACGATTTTGTATTGGTGGGATGCGGCACATCAAATTATGAGACATATCATTTTGTGTCGAGTCGCTTTGTTGTGGAATCTGGTGTGGATGGCGTCAAGACGCTGTTCTGCGAATTCGAGCCTTATGCCATGCTGATTGCTTCCGACAGCACGTCGCGAGAACCTGGTAAGGTTCTTTATCCTTCGGCGATAACCAATGACGCAAGCTGGTCAAGCGGTGTGGCTCAGGATCCTAATGTCACCTATGTCGTTATCGGGCTTGGCAGCACTGCCATGTCGCTGCGCAGCCTTCGTATAAACGAAAATGGCACTGACACCTGCGTATTCAGCGGGAAGCGCCTTATCATCGCAAAAGAAGGCAAGCTCTACACAGACTGCGGTGTATTCAGGTCGGAGCGGAATCCTTTGCGTATTCTTGATGGCGGTAGAATTCTTAATATGAAAGGAAACGACTTGAAGTTCATTGGTGGCATTGACCTGCATCGAGGCAATGCGCTTATGTACATGTTTCACAATCTTTGTGATATCGATGTTTTGACGGGTTCGGGAACGCTTGTGGCCGGTAAAGGTCAAAGTTCCACGAAAAATTATAGAGGACGCTATCAACTCCGCAATACTGAAGAATTTGTGGGGACGGTGTTAATGCAACAGGACGATCCGCCTAGATCCACCGAGTATCAGACTTTGGAGGTGTGCAACAATGCACTCGGCGGGACTCTGCCGGAGTTCAATCCTGCGGCATTGTGCCTCACCAAACAGAGTACCCTGGAAGTAGTTGAATCATCTCCGACACAGAGGTTGGAGAATGTCGTAAACAGAGGCGTACTTATCGATGGCGAAGGACGCGTACTCCTTGAAGAAGCGCATGAATATCTTCGCATAGACTGGCCGGTTTCGATGAACGGAGAGTTGTGGAAAGAGGGGGCGGGTACACTGGTTCTCGGCGGTGAATGTCTTTTCGGTTCCGCCGGTGCGGCAGATCCGTCGGCGGATACCGTTGCCGACATTCATCTGAAGGATGGTGTTCTTGCCGTTGCTTCGGCGTCCGCGATTGACGGCTGCCGTCTGTCGATCTCCAACAACACAACCCTTGCCGTGGCATATTCAAGCGGCAACAGCGCGCTTTTGAAGTACGGTCTGCGCAATGTCAAGACGGCGGAGCCTTTTGTGCTGTGCGATGTTGAGGGCGGAAAGCTCCCGCTCGCAGTGGATTTCTCCGGCTGGGGCGATACCGTTCCGATTGCGCTTGAGGTGGGACTTGTCACGGTGACCAATAAGGAGGATATCGTGGAGTCCGTCACATCCATGATGCCTGAGACGGTCGATATGCTTGGTGTGAACTCGTTCTACAAGGTCAAGATGTCCAAAGCCGTGAATTCGGACGAAAACACCGTCACGTTCAAGGCGGCATTGACAAAAGTCGGGTTTACCGTAACGGTAAGGTAGTCCGTTTCTGCCATAACCGAAAACAGATAATACCGGAACATAAAATGAGAAAGACAACATATTGCCTTTTGGCGGTTTGCGCGATTTGCTCCGTCTCCGCTGCGGCGGCGGACAGTGCGATGTCAATCATCGTTTCGTGCAAGCCGCACACAAACGAGCAGTTCGCCGCCGGGGAACTCAAGTATCACCTTGAAAAGGCCACGGGGAAAACGATTGAGATACTGCCCGAAGATGCGACACTGAAGTCCGGACGCCGGTTCTTCATCGGCAACGTGAAGGCGTTGTCCGCAATCGGCGTGGATTATGATGCGTTTGAGGCGGAGGAGCGGATGGTCTGCGGAGTCGGCGGCGATGTGTATCTTGCCGGCGGCGAGATGAAGGAGGATATTGCAGATATATACAAGTTCACTGATGCCGGGACGAAACGGGGGCTTTCCGACGTCAGACGCATGGACTGGTGCGGTCTTGCAGGCGGCGGCACTCTGTATGCCGTGTATGACTTCCTCGAAAAGGAAATGGGGGTGCTTTGGCTTTGGCCGGGGGAGTTGGGGGAAATCATTCCCAAGCGGGAGGTCCCCTGCATTGACGGAGTAAAGCGGAAAGGTCGGGAACCTCTCCTTCAACGCTATCTGTGGCACGACTTTGAAAACTATCGTCATGTTAAGGTTGGAAATACGCTGATCGGATGGAGCAGCATGGAGAACGCGATGCGCCACAATGATAAGGTGCGTCTCTGGAAGACCCGCAACCGGGTGGGGCTCCGCCACATGTTCAATACCGGGCATGCATTCACCCGATGGTATGGACGGTTCCGCAAGAGCCATCCGGAATACTTTGCCATGCAGCCAAGCGGACGGCGCAACGGCTTTGTTGACGGCAAGAATATGTACTATCCGATCTGCGTTGCGAATACCAACGTGCATGACGTCATTGTCAAAGACTGGCTGAAGCGCAACAGCGCCCGTATCAGCAACGGACTGCCGCCGCTTCCGATCAACTGCTGCGAAAACGATGTGCCGGGATTCTGCGTGTGCCCGAAATGCCGCGCGTGGGATGCCGACGATCCCGCATTCAAAACCCATCCCTACTGGAACGGGACGATAAAGGAAGTTACGTCCCGCACCCGCAGCATTATGGTGAAAGAGCAGTGGGGGGAGGAAGGCGAACTGGTTTCCGAGGCTGGACCATCGGTAACCGACCGATATGTCAAGTTCTACAATGCCGTCCTTGCCAAGGCGAGAAAGATACATCCCTCTGCGGAAGTGAACGGCTATGCCTATTCGAACTACAGAATGCCGCCGGTTGAGACTCGCCTTTCCGATGGGGTCGTGATTGCGATTGTGCCCGGCATCATCTTCCCCTACTCCAAGGAGAAAAGCGATGAGTTCCGCAAGGACTGGGGCGCCTGGAACCGGATGGGGGCGACGAAGATGATCTATCGCCCGAACTACATGCACGGCGGCGGCATAATGCCGTATTCTTCGGCGAGGCTGATGGCTGCGGACATAAACTTCGCATACGCCCGGGGTTTGATCGCGATAAGCCAGGATTCGCTTATTGGCGCATGGAGTGCGCAGGCGATGAAGAACTACGTTGTTGCCCGCATTCTGCGTGAGCCGGACGCGACCTACGGGAAGATGTCGAAGGAGTTCTATTCTGCGTTTGGCTTGGCCGGGGATGACGTGTGCAGGTATTTCGAGAAGCTTGAAGCGCTCAACGACCGTTTCACGGCTGATGAATGGGCGAAAATAGGCGCCCGGAACAGGGGAAGGAACGGTTCCATAGGTGGTATATGGAACAACTTCCTGCTTTGCATAGCGGATCTCTACAGCGAAGAGTGGTTCGCTTCCGCCGATGAGATTCTTGTCGCCGCGTCAAAGAAGGTCGAAGGTCGGGAGCTCGAACGTGTCGAGTTCCTGCGCAAGGGCCTGCGCAACGGTCTTCTCACCTACCGCACGCGCGTTGCGCAGAAGAGCGGCGACGATGCGGCGTTCAAGGAGGCGTTCGCGAAGCTGATCGAATACCGCGCAAGCATCGAGAATGATGGCGTGTGCGCATGGGCCTCCGGAGGCATGCGTGAATACAGGCAAAAATGGCCGCATGTCCTGCGCAAGTGCCGACCTGTCAGCAAGACGAAATAGTCCTACTGTGAAGAGACGATAGAAAAGACGACGGGTGGGAACTGCTCACCCCGTGAGAGTTGCCATATGGAGATGATGAGAGTATGGGCAGATGTCTATCCTGTGTTTTTGTGTTGTCGGTTTCCGCAATGACCATCTTTGCGGAAGGGCGATATTCCTTTTACATTTCCAACCATCATCAAAGCCCGTCGCATAGGGTAATCCATCCGATTGTCGGGAAGACGAACTTCGTCTATGATGCGAAGGGGCGGCTTGAGGAAGTGCGCGGGGAGGGGATTGCGTTTCTCGTCAGGGATTGCGAAAACGTGACAATCCGCAATCTGCGTCTGGATTATGCGCGACCGATGCTCACCGAGACGCGGATTGCCGGTTTCGAGGGCGGCAGGACGATTCTGGACTATGACCGCAAGCGTTGTCCGATGATGGTGAAGGACGGGCTGC
>SUVZ01000379.1 GCA_015061765.1 Lentisphaerota bacterium | reverse complement strand
CTTGCGATAAGCGACTCGCCTTCCTTTACTCCTCCTTCCGGCCAAACGACAACAGCCGTATCGCCAGGGCGGAACTTTTTGTCGAAATCCAGCTGGGCGCGAAGCTCGTTCTCTGCCCTAAGCCGCTTTCCGGCATTCGGTCCATCCAGTATCTCCACCTCAAGGTATTGAGTTCCGTACTCCAGCATGCCTGCAAGTGTCACATCTCCGTCATCGACAGAAAGCACACGTGCACGTAACGATCCACCGCTGTCATCAGCGACAGGATGGGCGGAAGGCATGAACCACATCACCACGCACAGCAGCGCAAGGGCAAGCACCGGGATGCAGTCTCTCTTTTTCATGTCGTCATTCCGACAGCAGTTTCTTCAGCCGGTTGCCAATGTCGGAATTCTCCTGCATTCCGATAATCATATCAGCCCGCGCACCTTGCGCCGTGGTCAAAGTGGGAAGAGCGGTGTGAGAACCGGAAGTCCAGCCGATTCCGGCCTTCGCCGCAAGCACGCCTCTCACGGTGGATGCAAAAACGTAGCGTCGGCCGACATCATGTGCGGTTGTATCAGCCACCTGCTTCTTGATGTATTCCCGGTCCTTTTCGAACGCCTCCTTGAGCATCTGCAGCTCAGCGCTGCGCACCCGCATCGGATTTTCCCGGTCGTCTCCGAAATAGAGGCCATACTTCTCCGCAACAAGAGGCTTGACCTTGTCAAATCCGAGATTGACGTCTTCACGGAGCATCTTCTTTATCATGGACGAAAACTTTTCCGTGGAGCATTTCTGTCCGGCAAGCAGTTCAACCTTGAACTTTCCACCTGTGCCGGAAAAGCCAAGGGTCATTCCGCCTGTCTCATGGTCTCCTGTCACAATGACAAGGGTTTCATCAGGATGCTTCTGCGCAAACTTCAGAGCCTCTTTCACCGCATCATCAAGAGCTACGATGCCCTTGATGCTCGTAGCGGCATCGTTGGCATGGCCGGCATAGTCAACCTTCCCTCCTTCGCACATCATGAAGAAGCCCTTCTCCCCGTCAAGGACTTCTATGCCCTTTGCAACGAGTTCGGCAAGCGAAGGCTGAGTTCCGTCGGAGTCTATGGCAAAATCCAGGGATCCGGTGGAAAAGATGCTCCAGGATTTGGAACCGGGTTTTAGTTCTGCCCATTCTTTACGGTTTGTAACCACCTGATAACCTGCCTTGCGCGCAAGGTCAAACACGTCTCCACGATATTCTGGATCCCTTTTGTCGTTATGCTTCCCGCCTACACCGCCGCCAGCGAAATAGTCAAATCCGCTAGACACAAGATCAAGCGCAATCTGATAAGACAATCCCCTGCTCGTGCGATGGGCATAAAAGCCGGCTGGAGTGGCATGAGTTATCGTGACAGTCGTGATTATGCCAACTTTTCTACCGTTACGCTTTGCGACTTCGGCGACAGATTCAAGACGGGTTCCGTCAGGGGCAACACCAAGCATTCGGTTGTTTGTCTTTCTGCCGCACGCGATGGCGGTAGCGGCGGCGGCGGAATCCGTAATTATGGAGTTGGCTGATTTGGTACGCGTATTCGACTGATAGGGCATACGGTTCATGGCGAGTTCGCCGCCCCCGATCTTTATCGAAAACTCTTCCGCCACCATCCGCTGAGGGGTGGACATGCCATCTCCAATGAAAAGAAACACATATTTCGGGGCTGATCCCGCAAAAGTCGCCATTGCGAAAAGCACACCAGCGACCAACAACGACATTTTATATATCTTTGACATAATGCTTCTTTATTATACCAAAACTCCCGATAAATTACACATCTCGATCATAGAAAACATGCGCTACTCAGACCAAATAAGCTATCGTACACCTTCAAGCACCAATTTCGCATGATTGGCGTAGGCGCGACGGGGATCTGCGGCATACCGCTCAAGCGTGCGGCGGCCAAGAGCGTCCTTCGTATCGCCAAGACGGAACAGCGCCCTCGCCAAACACAATTCTCGCAGACAATCTCCACGTTCTTTATCCCCGATGCCAAGATTGCGCTGGGTGAAATACTTGTATCCGCGAATAGTCTCCACCTCTCCCACTCCCTTGTAGGACATTGCATGCCCGCCGACTCCCGGAAGCGCAAGGAGCTTCGCCAACACGGGAACTGCCCTCTTCTCGCCAAGCGTTTCGGCTGCAAGTGCAACGGTACGGAAATGCGAATATGCATCTGATGCAACAAGACGGGCGGCAAGAGGCTCGATTGTTTTCCATGCATCCTTATCCTTTGTGCGCCCAAGCGCAATCATATAGCTGTCTATCCAGCTAAAGGATCGCCCGAACTGATCCATCCCCTTGAAGTTCCAGCCTTCATCCCAACGGTCGCACTTGAGCGCGGTGCGCAGCTCATCCGCTCCGTCAGCCGCTCCAAGAATGCCGAGCACATGCGCATATATCAAACGAGCCTTGCTTCCGGAGGCCGATTCCGCAAAGGCCTTGCGCAGATGCGGAATAGCCCTCTTTGGCTCCCAGAGAACCTTCGCCAGATTTGCGTAATTGTCGGAAAGACCTTTGACATAGCGGACAAGGTCTTTCTCTGGCTGGGGGAAGTTGCCGGTCATTGAAAGCACGCTTTTCGGCACAATTCCCTTCTTCACCAGCTTGCGCTGAAGTGTCTTGATGTCTATCGAACGAGGTGGAACCTTCTCATCCACGGACTGCGCGGCGGCGAGGCCTGCCGCATAGCCCTGATTCTGCACGTCCGGCTGCATGCGAAGAACCGGCATCGCGTCACGCGCCGCGCTCATCCCAAGACCGATCACGAGAAGGTTGTCCGTCTTGACGGGAAGCATTGCCCTATACGGCAGGAACGACGAATAGAAAAGACTGTGCGTGTTCTCGATGAGGAATTCGTCATCGACCGTCTGACCGTGAGTGTCGAAGGTGGAATACGTAACACCTATCGTATCTGGATAGGTACGACCCGCCATCACGTCCTGTGAAGTGACGAAATGCGCACCCTTCATGCGGCGGCGTTCACGGGAATTGATTATCTGGCTCTGGTCCCACGCGTAGTCGCCCATGCTCTGACGCGCCCGGAGAGTGAAGAACACGAGATCCGCCGCATCCGTATCATCAACGAAACCGACATCCGTATTCTGGTAGCTCGCGCCGAGAATCTTCGGGGAGGAACCCGCGCCCTGCAAGGAAAGCTCCTGCGCATTGATGAACTCCGTCTCTTCTCCGGCAAGCGCCGCAAGATCGGCGTTTCCGGTTGCGTCTATCGCACGCTTGCAGCGGACAACTCCACGAGTTCCGTCCGCCATGACCACTACAACACCTGCAAGCTTTTTTCCGTCAAGCACCACGCCCTGCACAAGCGAACCGTACCAGATCTCCGCACCAGCCTTGCGGGCTTCGCGACGGAACCATTCGCTCTTCGCCTGACCATATACGCTTGCGACTTTCTTCACGTTTGCGTCAACCTCGGCAGTAAAGCCCTTCCGGTAGCCGTAGCAGTAGTTGCCGATAAGCCCTTCCGTCATAACACCGCCCATCATATACAGGTATTCGGCTACAATCGTCTTCGCCCCAGCGCGCGCCGCCGCAATCGCGGCAGGACCTCCGCCCGTTCCCGCACCGGCAACGAATACGTCACAATCTGCAAGAACCGGGAGCTTCGCCGCAGGAACTTTCACTGTGCCGGAAGCGCGGCGCAGTGGTCCTTCAATGCCCTTCTCCGACTCTTTGACAACAAGTTTCGACTGAAGCTGAGTATTGGACATGTCCGGCATCGAAATCGCCGCCGCAGAACGGCTTTTCGCCGCCACCATAACCTGTTCTGCAAAAAGGATCGCATTCGTTGCCGCCTGCGGAATGGTAGGCTGCTCCGGTGGAACAAACACATACGGCACATCGGAAACAACCGTCTCCCTTTCCATATCGAAAAGCGTATCGGATGAATCTAAGATTGTCGGCACAAAGGTAAGATCGCGCGCTTTCTGCTCGAGTTCCGCGAAACTGCGCGCCGAGCCATCCTTGGCGGCAAGCTCCATCCGGCAGCGGTAGAGACTGCCGGTGACCACCACCGGCAGTCTGTCCGGCTGAGGGCCGCGGATATTCGTGGTTATCACTCTCGGCTCGGATACGGATACAACCTCCACACCCTCGCCGCGCGGCATCTCACCGGCGATGACTGTACGTTCGAAGAAATGTCCGCCTGCCTTGAACGGAGTGAACTTGAACCCGGCCTTTCGCG
>SUVZ01000378.1 GCA_015061765.1 Lentisphaerota bacterium | reverse complement strand
TCGACTCCTGAACCTCAAGCGCGTTTCCGACAGCGAAACCGAGCGGTTCATCCATAGAGGTCACAAGCGCACAAGCCTTGCGTCCCGCCCCTTTGGCTCCGTTGACCAGCGCTTGCGCAAGCGCCGCGGCCTGATCGCTCGTCTTCATGAAAGCGCCTCTGCCGCACTTGACGTCAAACACAAGCGTTTCCGCGCCTTCCGCCAGCTTCTTCGAAAGAATAGACGCCACAATCAGAGGAATGGAAGGAACTGTGCCGGTCACATCGCGCAGCGCGTAAAGCTTTTTGTCCGCAGGTGCGATCTCCGACGTCTGAACGGTCATGGAGCAGCCGCAGGATGCGACAACCTTCTTGAAATCCGCAAGGGAAAGCGAGGCGTTGTATCCGGGTATGGACTCCAACTTATCCGCAGTTCCGCCGGTCAGTCCAAGGCCTCGCCCCGTGAGCGACGGCACCGCAACTCCGCAACTTGCCGCAAGCGGCTGGATGATAAGGGAGAGCTTGTCGCCCACACCACCAGTGGAGTGCTTGTCCGCCGTAGGAAGCGGAACATCCGACCAGTCCATCTTGTCGCCCGAATCGCGCATCGCCTCGGTGAGCGCGAGCGTTTCAGCACTGGTCATCCCTTTGCAGCACACGGCCATGGCGAATGCGGCCATCTGATAATCCGGCACCTCACCTTTGGTATAGGCTGCGATCAGGGCGTGAATATCGGAAGGCGTGAGTTCGAGTCCTTCGCGCTTCCGGTCGAGTAGAATCTTTACTGGCGTTTCCATACCGTCAATTATAGCATAATGCCAGTCACGGACGCCGCATATTTCATGACTGCATCCCCTCTTTCGTCAAATGCCAACGACTGCGCTGCAAATCATCTCCGGATCGGCAAAACGCCCCTTGCCTTCAGTTCCACAGGCAAGTTCGCCGGAGTCGGGATCAATGAAGCGCACTCCACGCGATTTGAGGATTTCGATGTTCGCCTGCGTCGCCGGATTCTCCCACATGCCATCATTCATCGCAGGCGCAACGAAAACCGGAGAACGGGTCGCAAGAAGCGTGGATGAGAGTAGATCATCCGCAAGACCATGCGCCATCTTGGCGATGATGTTCGCCGTGGCCGGAGCAACTACAACCGCATCGGCATCGGCATACGCAATGTGCTCGGGCTTCCATTCCGCCGGCAGCGCGAACTGATCGATTCCAACCGGATTGCGGGAAAGCGTCTGGAATGTAAGTGGCGTCACGAATTCCCGGGCGGCGGCGGTCATGACAACGCGCACGTCGTCACCACGCTTGACGAAAAGCCTGACAAGTTCACACGCCTTGTAGGCCGCGATCGACCCCGTCACTCCAAGAACGATCTTCATCACATCCGCCCCGACTTCACGTCAATGAGATCGCAAAGCTTCTTGTACGCTATCGTGAGATCGTCGTTCGTCACCTGGAACATATACTCGTCGGCTCGGGCGATCTCCCCTTCCGCGTTTGCGAGACGGCGCTCGATAACCTCCGGCGCGTCGGTTCCGCGCCCTTCAAGACGCTCGCGCAGGGTCTGCATGTCCGGCGGATTGATGAAGATGTCGACGTATCCGTCGCGGAGAGGATCGGTCGGCGGCAGTTTGCGCACATAGTCGCGCACCTTCGCCGCCCCGACGACATCGATATCGAGAATCATGGAATTGCCCTCTGCGAGCACCTCCTCTATCGGACCCTTCAATGTTCCGTAGTAGTTGCCATGCACTTCTGCGTGTTCAAGGAACGCATTTTCAGCAAGAAGCTCCTTGAAACGCTCGACCGGCATGAAATGGTAGTCTATGCCGTCCTCCTCCTCGCCGCGCGGCTCACGCGTGGTGCAGGAGATGGAATACTGGAGATCGCAGTATTCCTGAAGAAGCAGATCTATGAGTGTGGACTTGCCGCAGCCCGAAGGTGCGCTCATCACGATAAAGAGAGGTTTCGTTTTCTTTTCCATTGCATTATCCATTCACCAAAGAGAGAAATTCGCCGCGCACTTTCTCGTCCGAACGGAATGAGCCCAGCACTGCGGATGTGACCATCTCCGAATTCTGCTTTTCGACACCGCGCATCATCATGCAGAGATGCTTTGCCTTTATGACCACGCCGACGCCTTCGGCATTCGCCTCCTTCATGATTGCGTCTGCAATCTGCTCGGTGAGACGTTCCTGAATCTGCAGACGGCGCGCGTACATGTCGACGATACGCGCCAGCTTGGAGACACCGAGCACCTTGCCCTTGGAGATGTAGCCGATAGCGCATGAGCCGTAGAACGGCAGCATATGATGCTCACACATCGAATAGAGCTCGATGTTCTTGAGAATCACCATATGGTTCGTGCCGCTGGTGAAATATGCGCCGTTTACGACCGTCTTGACGCTCTGGCGGTATCCGTGTGTAAGATAGGTGAGCGACTTCGCCACGCGCTCAGGGGTCTTCTTCAGTCCTTCGCGCTCTGGATCCTCGCCAAGCTCAATGAGCAGAGACTTTACAAGCTCCGCTATCTTCTTCTGGTTCGGCTCTTTCTTTGCTGTCTTCTTCATCTGGAAACCCCTATACGCATTGCATCGACTGCGGCCTTCATGTCCGCCTGTTTGAAGAGATACGACCCGGCCACGAACTGGTTCGCGCCGGCCTTTGCCGCAATGAGCGCAGTATCGGCGTTTATCCCGCCATCCACCATGATGTCGAGACCGGGACGCATCCTGCGCAGAACCTCGACCTTCGGCATGCAATCCTCGATGAACTTCTGTCCGCCATATCCGGGATGGACTGTCATCACAAGAGCCTCGTCGATCTCATCCAGATACGGGAAGAGATGTTCCACCGGCGTTTCGGGATTGATCACGATCGCGTTCTTGAGCCCCATGGCGCGGATGCGCTTGAGTTCCGTGTGGATATCGCAGTCGGCCTCGACATGTATCTGTATCGTCTGAGCCCCCGCCTTCGCAAAAGCCTCAAGATACAGGTCGGGACGCGTCATCATCAGATGGACGTTGCGGTAGAATCCCGGCGCGGTCTTCGCGGCAAGCGCGACCACATCAGGTCCGAACGAAAGGTTCGGGACGAAATGCGCATCCATCACATCAAGATGGAGCGCCTCCGCGCCGGAAGCTTCGGCACGAAGGATTTCATCTGCTAGCCGTCCGAAATCGGCGGCGAGAAGCGATGGAAGTATCTGCGTTTTCATCGGCGCAGTTTTTCAGCGCTGGTCGTAGGTGGCGTTCACCTCTTCCCAGGTGCGGGAAGCGAAGAACTGGGAGATCGCGGTATCATACGAAGCCGTGTGCGCGAACGCCTTCTTCATGAGCTTGAAGCGAGTATCAAGACCGAGCGTACCGCCCTGAGCCTCGAGCTCCGCCGCAAGATTGCCGTAGTCGAGCGGATCGGTGACGGACGCGACGCGGAGATAGTTCTTCGCCGAGGCGCGGACCATGCAGGGACCGCCGATGTCGATGTTGGTGCGAGCCATCTCAGGCGTGACGTCAGGCTTGGCGACGGTTTCCTTGAACGGATATAGATTGACCACCACCATGTCGATCGGCTGGGCGGAAAGACGCTTGAGGTCATCCTGGTGAGCCTCGTTGTACGTCTCGGAAAGGAGTCCGAGATAGATCTTGAAATCGAGCGTCTTCACAAGACCACCCTGCATCTCCGGCTGGCCGGTGTAGTCGCTGACCGCCACGAGATACTTGTCGGCATCCGCGCCGAGAATCTCCTTGACCTTCGTGTAGGTGCCGCCTGTGGAATAGATCTTCACTCCGGGGCATGCCTTCACAAGCGCAGGAACGAATGTCTCAAGCCCTGTCTTGTCCGACACGGACATGAGAACGTTCTTGACCGCCACGCGGCTGTCGATGTCTTTGACTATATTAAGTGCCATGGAAAAATCTCCTTTGTTTTTTGCAATGTTGAATTATATCACATTTTTTCGACTGGATAGAGGTTCGGATGAAGCATCACCCCTGTCACCCGTGGGTTGCAAAATTGGATAGAGGGTCCCATTTTGCCTTCAAACATGGTATAATGCCGCTTTTCCTTTTCAAGAAAGGTACAGAGAAATGCTGAACTGGATGGATTCCCTCAAGGGTCGCTCTCTCATGCGGATGACTTCGTTCACCGACGAGGAGATGCTCAACCTTATAGACTTGGCTGCACAGCTCAAGGCGCGTCGTCATGCCGGCGTACGCGGCAACCTTCTGCGCCGTAAGCAGATCGCGCTCATATTCGAGAAGTCCTCCACGCGCACA
>SUVZ01000007.1 GCA_015061765.1 Lentisphaerota bacterium | reverse complement strand
TAAGGTGACAGGACCATACAAGTTCCTGAAGTCGCTTCGCCCGAACGGATACCAAAGCCGTGACCAGACCGTGTTCGTGGACAACGACGGCGCGGCGTATCACTTCTTCTCGTCCAACCACAACAAGACGATGCGCATTATCCGTCTTAGCGACGATTATCTTTCGCATACGGATAAAGAGGCTGTCATGGCCGACGGCGACAAGACCGAGGCTCCGGCCGTATGCCACAAGGACGGCTGGTACTATCTCATCGGTTCCGGGTGTACAGGCTGGATGTCGAATCCTGCCCGCAGTTACAGGGCACGTTCCATCATGGGGCCTTGGGAGCGGCTCGAAAATCCGTGCGTGCGCGTAAACCCAGCCAACGGGCTCGGTCCGGAGCGCACGTGGGGATGTCAGTCGACATTCATCCTCAAAGTTTCGGATAATGATTACCTTGCGATGTTCGATATGTGGCGTCCAAAGAATGCAATCGACGGGCGTTATGCATGGGTGCCGATCACATTCACGAAAGACGGAAAGATCGAAATCCACTGGAAGGACATCGTTGAACCGCGGTGAGCTGGGTAGTTGCGGTTGTTGGCGCGAAGCGTTGGCAGGGCGCGTTGTCCCCGACGCGCCGCGGCTCCCGAAAAGAAAAGGAAGGAAATCTCGATGATATTGACTGCAGCATTGTTCGCGTCGGCGAATCTGGTTCTCAACCCCGGTTTTGATACGCTGTCGGATGATGGCAAGGCGGCAAACTGGGCAGCGCCTTCAAAGACATATTCGTATGTGAAGGGAGAGGGCCGCAACGGATCGAACGCACTCAAGTTCTCGGTGAAGAAGAACGATCCCTACACGTTTCCGACTCAGGATATTGCGGTTGAGCCGGGCAAGCGCTACCGCTTCAGCGCCTGGGTGCGCACAAAGGATGTGGTGGGCAAGGGTGCGGGCGCGACGATATCCGTCGGCTGCGTCGCCGCGAACGGAAAATGGCTCGGCAGCGGTTCCGCGCCCGGCGTGCGCGGTACGGTTGAAGATTGGCAGCGGATATCTTTTGCGGTGGACGTCCCCGCGAACGCCGTGAAATGCGAGCTCGCCCCTTATCTTTCAAGAGGTCGCAGAGGGACGGCATGGTTCGACGACATTTCCTGCGTTCCGGAGTCGCGGCCTGTACTTGGCGCACTTGTTTCGGGCATTTATCGCGATACGGCTGTTGCGGGAGAGGCGGTTTTCTCTTCGGCGCTCACGGCTCCGGAAAAGGAGATCGCCGGAAACGGACAGAAGGTCGTTTTCGACATTCCGCACGCGTCTGGCGCGGTCCGCACGGTCGCCGCCGCGATAGAGGATGGCGTCGCGCGCGCGAAGGTGGATGTCGGCATGCTTCCGATGGGCGCATCGAAGATTGCGGTACGGCTCGTGGATGCCGAAGGAAGGGATGTCGAGAGCCGGTCGCTCATGTTCAGTCGCGTGGAGAAATTTCCGGATTGGAAAGCTCGCATAGATGCGGACAACCGCATTCTCGTGGACGGCAAGCCGTTCTATCCGGTTGGCATATACCTTTCCTATTTCACGGAACAGGCATTTTTGGATATCTCAAACAGCCCGTTCAATTGCGTGATGTGCTATCGCCATTTGACACGTGAGCAGATGGATCGTTTCCATGCCGCAGGAAAGAAGGTGATATATTCCATCAAAGATGTCCTTCTCGGACGCCCTGCATGCCCCCAAGAGATAACCGATCACGAAACCGAGCGTGTATGGGTCGAGAACCACATCGGCAAATTCAAGGATCATCCCGCGCTTCTCGCCTGGTACATCAACGACGAGCTAGGCCCGGAATGGATCGACCGGCTGAAGATACGCTATGACCTCGTCAGACGCGCCGACCCTGACCATCCCGCGTTTATGGTGCTGTACCAGATCGGGCGTCTGCGCGAGTATGCCGGAACCTTTGATGTCATGGGGACAGACCCTTATCCGGTGGCGGGCAAGGAGCCCAAACCGATTTCGATGGTGGCGGACTGGACGGCGCTTACGCGTCGTGATGTCTTCGGCAAGGCGGTGTGGGAAGCGCCGCAGATATTCGACTGGAGCGCCTACCGCAGGTTTCCGGGCGTAATCACGCGTGCGCCGACGGAGACGGAGATCCGGAACATGGTATGGCAGTGCGTCGTAGCTGGAGCGAATGGCGTGTGCGCATACAACTATAACGGGTTGCGCAAGATGCACAAGAGAGATCCCTTCGAGCGGCGATGGGCGGAGGTCTGCCGCGTTTACGGGGAATTCGCGAAATATGCTCCGGTATTCCTTTCCGCAGAGGCAGCGCCTGCCGTTACCGGCGCTCCGTCCGGCGTGTATGCCCGCGCATGGCGTCATGAAGGCAAGGTTTGGCTCTTGGCGGTTAGTACCGCAGACAGTGCGAAGAACTGCGTATTTGAGGTTTCCGGTGCTGGATCGGTTAATATGTCGCTCGCCCCGCTTGGCGTGGAAATGCGATCGTTGTAGTCTTTACTTTATGTGGTGTTTAAGGCGAGTGTGGATATGGCGAGCCGATTTTCAGTAGTTCTTGTCCGACCGGAGATTCCGCACAACACCGGTGCGATCGGAAGGCTGTGCGTTGGGCTTGGAGTGCCGCTTCATCTTGTGCGTCCACTTGGTTTCCGTCTTGACGACAGATCCATTGCCCGTGCAGGTCTGGACTATTGGCCGCATCTTGATGTGTCAATCCACGATACATGGGATGAATATCTGGCGGCGGCAAATCCGAAACGCATGATGATGCTTTCTACGCATGGAGAAAAATCGCTTTACGACTGCCGGTTCGAGGAAGACGATGCGCTTGTGTTCGGGAACGAGAGTTCCGGACTGCCAAAGGATTTCTATGGGCGTTACCGTGAGTCGCTTTTCCGCATTCCCATGCCCGGCGAACATGCGCGGTCGATCAATCTTGCAAATGCCGTCTCTATCGCGGCATATGAATGCTTCCGTCAAATGATGTAAGAAAAGGAGCGATGTTGAATGTCCGAGAACTATTCAGAAGATATGGTTAGCAGACGGCAGTTTGTCGTCGGGGCGGTTGCGGCAGGATTGATCGGATCGACAAGGGGGAAATCTTCGTCTGTCGCATCCGACGATATCGCCGTGTGGCACAATGAGACGGAGCAGGTTTCGCCTGATGACTACAGACAGTACATGACCGACGGCGGAACGCGTGGTTTTGTGAGCCTTGAAAAGCTGGAGGCGGCGTTCGAAAAGGTCATGCGCGAAGTGAAGAACACAAAAGTGAACGGCATCCCTGCGGTATGGAGCGTCTACAACATGGGGTATGTGATCAAGACACGTGAATCGCTTTTTTCGATAGACCTTGTCCATCGCCGGGACTTGGAGTTTGCGTCAATGTTGGATTTCGCCCTTGTCACGCACAACCACAGCGACCATTACAGAAGGGGTCTGTGCAAGGCGGTTTCCGAACGTGGAAAGCCGCTGCTCTCCAACTTTATTCCGGTCAAGGGATATACGCGGGCAAGAAAGACATTCAAGATAAAGGATGTTGAGATACGCACATCGCTTATAGACCATAACGACTGGCTCATAGACTTCACGACAGCTTTCGAGATCAAGGTCGGGAACTGGACTCTTTATCACACTGGCGACAGCGGCAGAGGAACGGAGCCGAAACTTGAGACGATATGGGGACGACCTGATTTGTGGCTCTTATTTCCGGGATGTGGCATAAACACGACCAAGGCGGTTGCCAAAATCAAAGCGAAACGCATAGTGTTCGGGCATCTCTGGGAGCTTGAACATAAGCAGAACCATTCAGGGAGGCTTGACGAGCCTCTGATTCGCCGTGCGCTTGTGCGGGCGGCAGAAGGCGGTTGTGAGGATGTGTCATTGGCATATTGGGGTGACAGGGTGATTTGAAAATTGCCGTCCTTCCGGAGGATTTTGGCAGGGGAGATGTCTTTTTTTTGGGGGGGGGCTGATCGTGTCTTGTCATTTTCTGACAGGAATAATTGGGTGATGGTTCTTGGAAGTGTGTGATTCCGGCTCTTGTTTACTCTGGTTATTTTATTTAATGCGTTTAGGATTGCCGGCATCCTTGGATTTCGTCCATACCGTAATCTTGATTTTGTCGGAAGGATATCGGGTGAGTGACGAATTGCGTCACATTCGGTAACCGTACCCTTGAGAACTAGTCCGAATCATATTCTCATTATTGGTCATGAAGGATGGTGGTCAGGGAAACTATGCTTTTATGGAAGAGATTGTGCGTTTTTGGCATTTATAAATTTGTTTTGCCACTGATTTGATGGCCTTTTGCGGCCATTATCCGAATGCGGTCGATTGTCAGAGTAAATGCACCTAAAAACATTATCCGAATGCGGTGCGCAAACTGCTCATCGTGGAATGCTTATTATGGTATAATTCGCGGTTAAGGAGAGATAAGAGATGAAGCTTCAAGGTACAATTACTGCGATGGTGACGCCGTTCGGAAGGGATGGCGCGGTTGACTATGGCCGATTGGCGGAATTTGTCGACTGGCAGTGCGAGAATGGCGTGGAAGGTCTGTGCCCAATGGGCACGACAGGCGAATCCCCCACGCTCAACCATGATGAACATCACAAGGTCATAGAAGAGACGATCAAGTGCGCCAAGGGTCGCGTGAAAATCATCGCCGGAACGGGCGCAAATTCCACGGCCGAGGCGGTGTCGCTCACGAAGGCAGCCATTTCCATGGGAGGGGCGGATGCGTGTCTTCAGGTCACGCCTTACTACAACAAGCCGAATCCTGAAGGATTGTACCGTCACTTCATGACCGTTGCCGATCTCGGCCTTCCTGTGGTGCTCTACAATGTGCCCGGGCGTTCTGGCCGGGAGATTCCTCTTGATGTCGTAATGCGTCTTGCCGCACATCCGAATGTCGTCGCAATCAAGGAGGCTGCCGGTTCTGTCGACCGTGTGAGCGCAATCAAGAGCCGCTGCCCGGACTTGACCGTCCTTTCCGGTGACGATTCGCTTGTGCTCCCGATGGTCTCCGTCGGCGCATCGGGGGTCATCTCCGTGGCGTCGGACGTGATTCCCAGGGAAATGAGCGATTTTGTGCGCACTGCCCTTGCGGGCGACATGGCGAAGGCTCGTGAACTTCATCTCAAATACTATCGCCTTTTCCACGATCTCTTCATCGATACCAATCCGATCATGGTCAAGGAGGCTCTCGCGCTCATGGGCAAGTTGGAGCTTTCTTACCGTCTTCCGCTATGCGAGACGACGGAGGCGAACCGTGCTCGCATGGCTGAGACGCTCAAGGAACTGGGGGTGCTCTGATGAAGGTTGCGATTCTTGGCGCCGCTGGGCGCATGGGGCATATGCTGTGCGATCTGGTGGACAGATCGGAGGAGCTTGAGCTTGTCGCGAAGTGCGATGTACGCGAGGACTATCCGCGCACATGGCCGGCCGGGACCGAGGCCGTCATCGATTTTACGTTCCACGAAGCCGTGCCCGCGAACATAGCAAAGGCCGCCGAAGAGGGCGTGGTGTACGTTCTCGGCACAACGGGCCTTACGGATGACGAACAGAACGCCGTCGATAAGGCCGCAAAGAAGATTCCCGTCGTCCAGAGCGGCAACTATTCGCTTGGTGTGAATCTTTTGCTGGGATTGGTGGCGAAGGCCGCCGAAGTGCTCGGCATCGAGTACGACTGCGAGGTTGTGGAAACCCACCACCGACACAAGAAAGATTCGCCATCGGGAACTGCTCTCATGCTGGCCAGAGCTGCGGCGGAGGGTCGTGGCCAGGATTTTGACGACGTCGCGGTGTTCGGCCGCGAAGGCATGGTAGGCGAGCGCCCGCAGGGTGAGATCGCAGTGCACGCGATCCGCGGCGGCAGTGTGATCGGGGATCATACCGTGATGTTCGCAGGCGATGTCGAACGCGTGGAGATCACGCACAAGGCGCAGACGCGTGAAGCTTTTGCTGCCGGTGCGCTTCGCGCCGCGTTGTGGGCCGCAGACAAGAAGCCCGGCATCTACAGCATGAGGGATGTGCTCGGGTTGTGATACGTATTGAGGAGCAGAGTCAGATGAGCGTCATTGAACAAAAGGGAATGTATCCCGAATTTCCGCGCAGCGGCAAGCCGCATGCGCGCACCACACACTATTGTCCAGGTTGCGGACACGGCATCGTCAACAAGCTGATCGCCGAGGCCTGTGCCGAGATGGGGCTTCAGGACGATACGATATTCGTAGATCCGGTGGGGTGCGGCGTGTTCACGTACTACTATTGGGACGCGTCCCACATCTCCGCCGCCCACGGGCGTGCGTCTGCTGCGGCGACTGGCGCCTGCAGGGCCCGTCCCGACGCCGTAACGATCGCATATCAGGGCGACGGCGATCTTGGTGCGATAGGATTCAACAATGCGTTTCAGGCGGCAAGCCGCGGTGAGAGGTTCGGATGCATCTTCATCAACAATTCACTGTACGGCATGACCGGCGGGCAGATGGCGCCGACCACGCTGGAGGGTGAAAAGACCACCACGACGCCCTTTGGTAGAGATCCGTCGCTTACCGGACATCCCCTTCATGTGTGTGAAGTGTTCAATCAGCTTCAGGCTCCGGTTTACATCGCGCGCGTTTCCGTGGCCGATACGCGTCGCATCATGCAGTGCAAGCAGGCGATACGCCGCGTGTTCGAGATCCAACGGGACCACAAAGGCTATGCTCTTCTCGAAATACTTGCGCCGTGTCCGACGAATCTGAGGATGGATGCGATGAAGGCGGCTGATTTCTGCATGAACGAGATGGAGAAGGAATTCCCTCTCGGCACGTTCCGTGATGTCGAGAAGGGTGTCTCCGGCACGGAGAGCGCAGCCCATCCCGAGTCCAAGGTGCTTGAGGTCAAGGCTGCACCATTGGTCAAGGGATGCGCAGAGCTCTTCGATGATGGCGAACGTACGCCGGAGGCCGTTGACGATCCGTCCGTTCCGGAAATGCGCTTCAAGTTTGCAGGATACGGTGGGCAGGGGGTGCTTTCGCTCGGTCTTTGCGTAGCCGAGGCTGCGCGTCTTGAGCGTCGCCACGCATTGTGGTTCCCGAGCTATGGTCCAGAACAGCGAGGCGGAAGCGCAAACTGCTCTGTCGTCGTATCCGGAACATCGATCGGCTCTCCCACTGTTGAACATCCCGATGTTCTGGTGTGCATGAACCAGCCTGCGTACGAACGCTTTGCCGCCGATGTAAAGAAGGGCGGAGCGATCATCCTGGACGAGACGGTGCCGGTGAATATGCCGCCGCCGGACGGTGTGACCCTATACCGCTGGCCGGCCATCAGGATGGCCGAGGAATTTGGGGTGCCCAAGGCCGCAAATACGATGATGCTTGCGGCGCTCAGGAAGTACAGGCTCACGGGGCTGTCGGACGACAGTCTTGAGAATGCGCTTGTTGCGTCCTTCAAGAAGAAGCCTGAACTTGGCGAGAAGAATCGAGAGCTTCTGCGCAAGGCTGAGTTCGCAACTTCTTCGTCTTCGCTGGCGAACCCGAGCGAATCCGCAGGTCATGGGCTGACTGCAGGGAATTGAGGAGTTTGACAATGCATAACGCTATTGCGGCATTCACATGTGCTGGAGCAAGGAAAACGGCTTTGGCGACAATGATTCTGTCGGTGCTCTGCGCCGTTGCGGATTCACGGTGCCGCATAACGGAGACGGAGATCGAGTTCCCGACATACGGGTTCTCGGATCCGGATCCTGTGCCGCATACGGATTCTCCGCTTTATCCCTACTTCCGTTTCGATGGATCCGTGCCGACGTCCTCGCCGAAGAAGTGGAAGGCGGTGATTCTTGAGAACGACAAGATCAAGGTTACGATGCTGCCTGAGATCGGCGGCAAGGTGTGGGGTGCAGAGGACAAGAAGACAGGAAAGGCGTTCCTCTACTACAACCATGTAGTAAAGTTCCGCAACATAGCATTGCGAGGCCCGTGGTGCTCTGGCGGCATAGAATTCAATTTCGGGATCACCGGTCATGCGCCCACCTCCGCGACGCCGGTGGATTGGTTTGTCCGTCAGAATGCCGACGGCAGCGCAAGCTACTTCGCCGCCGCCACCGAATATATCAATCGCACCACATGGCAGGTGGAGGTCCGTCTTGCGCCTGGCGACGAGCATTTCACCACGCATACGACCTGGTACAACGGCGCGAATCTCGAGGGCCCGTACTATCATTGGATGAATGCCGCCTTTCCTCTGCCTGAGAACACCGAGTTTGTATTCCCCGGACGCAACTACGTGGGGCATCCCGGAGATGCGCATGAATGGCCGAAAGATGCCGACGGGCACAACCTCGCCATCTACTCTGAGAATGCATTCGGAGATAACAAGTCCTATCATGTTATAAATGGAGACAATCGCCTGTTTGGGCTATGGTGGCCGGATGCCGACTTCGGCGCAGTGCACCGCAACGCTCCGTACGACAAGTATGGACGCAAGATATGGCTGTGGTCTCCGTCTCGTGAAGGCGCGATCTGGGAGAATCTGCTTACCGACAGCGATGGACAGTATGCCGAGCTGCAGTCCGGCCGCATCTTCCAGCAGCCGCGCCCGCCCTGCGAGAAGACTCCGTTCAAGATTGCGTCGTTCGCCCCTGGCGGCACGGACCGCTTCGATGAATCCTGGGGTCTTGTGCGCTCCCGCGACGGATTCGGGCGTCCGGAGATGGACATAAGGCCGCGTCCAGTCGAGATGCCCAAGGATTTCGACTGGAGTTCCGCACAGGGGCTTTTCATCAAGGGCACACAGAAACTTCGTTACCGGGATTGCGACGACGATGCGCGTACGCTTCTGAAGGCCGCGCTTGCAAAGAACTCAAACCATATTCCGTCTCTTGGGGTGTTGGCGAGTCTTGCCGCCCGTCAGGCTCGGTATGACGAGGCTATATCATATGCAGAGCGCGCACTTGCGGTGGATACATACGATGGTGCGGCGAATTATGTCGCGGGCTTTTCCGCTTTTGCGAAGGGGGATCTGCCCACAGCGAAGGAAAGGCTTGGACTCGCGTCCTTCAATGCAGGATACCGTGCGCCGTCCTTTGCGCTGCTCGCAAAGATTGCGCTTCTTGAGAAGGACTGGAATGAGGCGCTCAAGCTTGCAGACCGTGCCCTTGACGCAAACCGCCTTTCCTTTGACGCACTGCACGTGCGCATTGTGGCGGCAAGGAAGTCCGGCGACGTGAAACGAGCGTTGGCTTTCGCAAAGACGGCTCTCGAAAAGCTTCCTCTGTTCCATGCCGCACGCTATGAGCTTGGAAAGATGGGCTGCGGCAGGGATTTCCGCAGTCTTGTGCGCGGCGAGTTTCCGCATGAAACGTACGTTGATCTCGGTACGTGGTATGAGGACGCGGGACTTGTGGACGAGGCGCGGGAGATTTACGGTTTCGCCGGGGAGACGGTTGTCGCCAAAATACGTCTGGCGTACCTTGACCGCGACATAGAGGCACTCAAGAAGATAGGGGCGATGTCCGCATCGTTCGTGTTTCCGTTCAGACGTGAGAGTGTCCCAGCCCTTGAATGGGCGGCGAAGGAGAATCCTTCGTGGAGATTCAAGTACTATCTTGCCCTTTTCAAGGCGGCGAATGGTGATCAGGATGGTGCGGACTTTCTGCTTGATGCGTGCGGAGACGAACCGGATGAGGCCATGTTCTATCTGTACAGGGCCGGTCGCCGCATCGGCAAGCGCAAGTATGACGATGTGTTGGCCGCGGAACGTCTTGGCGGCGGTTGGAGGGCAGGCCTCGAACGCTTCCACTGCGAGGCTGAAAGCGGAGAGTCTGAGAATGCACTTGCGACGGTTGCCCGCCTGCAGACGGCATATCCTGAGGTGAACGCTGTCAAGCTTGCGTACGCCAAGGCTCTTCTGACGGCGAAGCGCTATGCGGATTGCATCGCCTACCTTGAGAAGTGCGTCATCCTCCCTTCCGAATATGGCGAGAACGCCGAAAGCATCTGGCGTGAGGCGTGCTATGCGCTTGGCGAGATCGAAAAGGCGGAATCGTATCCGGAGAACCTTGGCGCCGGCAAGCCGTATCCCAAGGACAACCGTCCGTACGAGTTCAAACGGGCCAACCGCAATGAAGACGATGTCAGGCCTCTCGTCGATTTTGA
Organism: Lentisphaerota bacterium; assembly: GCA_015061765.1. The sequence continues at coordinate 15,270 of SUVZ01000007.1, read as the reverse complement.
GAACGAAAGCGAGTGGCGTGTGGAATGCACCGATGCGGCGGCAATCTGCGGAACGACATCGGAGGAGCAGCTGTTCGGAAATAAGACGATGCACCTTTCCTACTGTGGACGCGGGGCAAAACCGAAAGTGATGCTGTCTCCTCCATCGCCCATTGCCCTGCCTGATGACTTCAACGCGATGTACGTGTGGGTGAAGGGCAACCACTGGGGGCATGGGGCGAATACGGATTTCAGCATTCCCAACACGCCGTTTTACGTGTGTTTCACGCTTGCCGACGGCAAGGAGGAGTGCATCAGGCTTCTTGATCTTGCCTGGCCGGACTGGCATCAGCTGAACCACAGGTTCTCCAAGAGGGAGATCGCAAGGCTCAAGGGCGCGAAGTTCGCGGGGTTCCGTCTCGAAAACGGCACGCAGAAGCAGTATCTGCAGATACATCTTGACAATTTCGCCGTATTCAAGGAGAGTCTTGACGGCAAAATCGAGGTCAAGCCCCGCGCAAAACGCAATCTGAAGGCGCTTCGCGGCGCGGTTCTGGGCATCAATACCGGGGCGGAGACGCTCCCGTTTCCAACCCGCGACGAGACGATAATGCCTGTCTCGGCTCCGGCGAGGAAAGACGATCTCAAGGCGGTCTTCAGTGGAGGCGCCGTAAGGCCGGAGGAGCGCGGCAGCCTCAAGGTTACGCAGTTCCGGCGCGGAAAGTCGCTGATTGTGGACATGTACGCACCTGCAGGATCGGTCACGGAGGTGTGTGCCGGGGCTGCGACCGAAGCGAAGGTCGTTAAGAGCTTCACGGTCCCTTACCTTGCGTACGGCGATGGCAAGGCGCGTCTGAAAATCGATCTGCTCGAAGGTGGCTGGTATCGCAGCGCTGTGTTCGACTGGTACCGTTCGAACGGAAGCGAGCCGGGCTTTGCGCTTGGTGCACAGACGATGCTCTATCATCCCAAGACCGACGGCACGTACAATCCTGTCAGCGAGCGGCTCGTGATAACGGTCAGCCGTGACTTCGCGGATGTGCTTCCGGAAATACCCAACCCCGTGTCGCCGTACAAGGCCGTCACCGGTACGCGTGCTTGGCGTGCCCATGCGTCGCACGACCATAAATTCGACCGGATGCTCTGGAGAGAGGTCAAGAGGGCTGGCATTGATCATGTTGCCATCAATGACCACGAGACACTTTGGCGCGACAGGGGCGAGAGCTTCACGTTCCGCACGGACGCCGCCCCCGGACGCGGCGGTGATGCCGGGGCGGAGGCGTATTCCCGCTATCTGCGCGGCGAGCTCGGTTACGTGTACGGTCCGTACAACAACTATACGGACTTCGCCCCCATGAATGCGAACTGGTCGCGCGATCTCGTGTCACGCAATCGTGACGGGACGATGCGTACGGCGTGGGTCCGCTGCTATGCCCCGAAACCGGTGTTCTCGCCCGGATATTGTGAAGCGATCGTGCCGAAGGCCCAGGCGAAGTTTGCGTTCAATACCGCCTACTGCGATGTCCACACCGCTGCCGCACCGTACCATCGCACGGACTACGACGCCCGTGTTCCCGGTGCGGCCACCATGTCCCAGACGTTCTACGCATGGGGCGAACTCCTGCTTCTGCAGAAGAAGCACTGGGAGGGACCGGTGTATTCGGAAGGCGCACGGCACTTTTTCTATTCCGGCCTTACGGACGGAAACTATGCGCAGGATCGCGGATACAACTTCCTTGCGCAACCATGGATTGTCGACTTCGATCTTCTCAGAATCCATCCCAAGGAGTGCAATTTCGGTATGGGAACGCTGTCGATGTTCAGCCCCGGGGTGACGCCTGAACAGCGCCGTTTCTATATGCCGAACGCAACGGGCGAGAAGGAACGCGACGAACTCATAGACCTGTTCATGACCGCGACAGTCGCTTTCGGACACGCCCCGTTCCTCATTCTCGACTACTGCTTCGATCCCCTCAAGCCGTTTGGTCTGGCGTATGGGCCGAGGGCGAAAGTCGATCTTGAGAGGGGATTGCCCATAGCTCTCAAGAGCTATGCAATGATCCAGCCGATCGCGGCACGATATACGCAGGCGGATGTGAAGACCATCGCCTACTTTGGGGCGGACGGCAAACCGCAGACGTCCTCGGAGGCTATCGCCTCCGGCGCCGTCGGACGCAACCAGATATTCGTCGAATACAAGGACGGCACATGCGTCGTGGCGAACGGAAACGTGAAGGATCGTCTCGTCGCTACAGTGAAGGGCCGCCGCTGCGATTTGCCGCCGCGTGCGTTCAAGGCCTGGACGAAGGACGGAAAGGTGCGCGTTGAGATATCGGATGACGCAAAAGGCAACAGGACGTATTTCAGCGACTGTCCCGAGTTTACGTTCAGGAACGGAAAGCTGACGAAGAAGACGTCCCTGTTCAGGGGGATGCGTGCGCCGGCGGATCCAATGCCTGACGATCGTGAGGCGGCGCTGAAGGCGATGTCCAAGATTACGCCTTCGACTGCGGAAGTGCGCAGGGAGAACGGAGTTCCGGCACTTTTCATCGATGGCCGCAAGACCCCGGTGAACATCTACAAAGGTGCTACGGACTACCGTCTCATGGGCGAGGCGGGGGCTGACATAGTCCTGTCGTTCAACTGCGGGTCGAGGCTCTATGCGTCCGTGAAATGGGACAAGGCGCTTTGGGATCCAAAAACGGAAAAGTTCGATTTCACATCGATAGAGAACAACCTCCTGCGCATACACAAGGCCAACCCGAGGGCCCGGGTGATTCTCGCAATCGAGGTTTCGCCGGACCGCGATTTCATAGACGCCCATCCCGACGAGATATTCGTGAACGACAAAGGCGAACGCGGCAGGGTGCATCTCCATGGTTTCACGGGGTTCGGCAATCAGCCGTTCGGGCCTGATCCTATCGACTTCTTTGCGTATTCCTATACCGGTGATGCATACAGGGCGTATGTGGAGAAGGGACTTGTGGCGCTCGCCACATGGCTGAAGAATTCGCCGGTAGGGAATATAGTGGTCGGCTTCCAGCTTTTTGGCGGCATGGACGGACAGTTCGTCCAGTGGGAGTACAAGCCGGTCCATGGTCATTTTGACTATTCGGAAGGGAACCGCAAAGCGCTGTGCCGCTATCTCCGGGAAATATACGGAACGGATTCCGCCTTGCAGAAGGCGTGGGGAGATCCGTCGGTAACGCTTGATACGGCAAAGAATCCGACGCCTGCGGAGTTCCATTCGAAGGATTGCTTCGACGACAAGCCGGGGTTTGGGAGGAAACTTGCGGACTGTCGTAGGTTTATTTCCGTCGGAACGGCGAGAACCCTCAATGGATTCGCGAAGACGGTGAAGAAGGCGTGGGGACGACCTGCAGTGGTTGAGCTGTGGTGGACGACGGCCATCTGGTCGCAGACGAGTCGTCTTGCACTGGACGAACTGATAAAGGACGATGCTGTGAACATCCTTGCGACCGTAAGCTACTACGGTGGCAGCCGTGCGGTAGGAGGACTTGGTGCATCTGCGAACAACACGATCGCCGCCATCAACGACAGGAATGTGCTATACATTCAGGAACTTGATCACCGTACACGTCGCACTCAGCATGTTTCTGCGGCGGCTCCGAAACTGCATGCTATACCTTCAACCGCCGAAGAGTATGACATTCAGATAAAGCGCGACATTTCAAGCGTAATCGCATCCGGAGGACAGGGGTTCTATTTCTTCGACATGTTCGGGAGCTGGTTCCACGAACCGGAGGCGATGTCAACGATACGCAAGGCCTTTGCGATGAACACCCATGCGTCCAAACATGCGGGAATGTACGAGAAGCCTTCCGCGGCGATCATATTCGACGAAAAGACCAGACTTCTCGCCGAACGTACGGCATACGCTACGCCGAATGCGATATGGCGCACGAGCGGAGTGATTCCGGCGATGCATCTGCTCTCGGATGTGGACGGAGATTTTCCGGCGTACAGGCTTTGCATCCTATGGAATCCGGTATCCATCACAAAGGAAGAGTCTGTGCGCCTGAAAAGGATGTCGGAAAATGGCACGAAGCTTGTGCTTGCCGGGAAGATCGGGATGTGCAGCCGGGATTTCACCTCTTCTGCTGAGGCATTGGCGGCGTTGGGTGGCAATGTGACTATCATTGACGACGTGAGCGGATTGACTGACCGGAAACTCAATGAACTTGCCCGCGAGGCTGGCGCCAGGGTGTATTCCGAGCCTGGCAATGTGACATATGTCGGCAATGGCGTGGCGTGTGTACACAGGATTGCAGGTCCGGCGACGGTTGATTTTGGACACGAGGTCACTCCTGTTGATCCATTGACCGGCAAGAAAGGCCGTCCTCTCCGTTTCTGGAAGCCTGATATGCCGCGCAATGGTATTGCAACGATGTGCTATCTGCCTTAGTGCGGAGACGAGATTTGGAGCGGTATGTTGGAGACGCGAGTGGGTTTCAGCGGGCTGTGCAGCTCGCCCCGACAGCGTCATGGAGAGAAGGGAATACACCGTTGTTTCAGATGCTGGAAAACATAGGGAAAACTCTTGGCGAACTGCTGGCGGAGACGCGTCCGGCGGTGCTGTTCGAAGCGATGCGCCATGCGGTGATGTCTGGCGGCAAACGGGTGCGCCCGCAGATATGCCTTGCGGCGGCAATGGCTGTCGGCGGCAAGGCTGAGGATGCGATCTTCCCCGCCTGCGCAATCGAGTTGCTGCACAGCTACACGCTGGTGCATGACGATCTTCCGTCCATGGACAACGATACCGAACGCCGCGGCAAGCCCACCGTCTGGGCGAAGTACGGAGAGGCGAATGCGGTTCTCGCCGGGGATGCCCTGCAGTCGCTTGCGTTCCGTGCTGCGGCGATGGCTCCGCGCAACGCAGGCCGCATTGTCGCGGAGCTTGCGGAGGCGGGGGTTGGCGTGGTGCGCGGACAGGTAGAGGATATTGACGGGGACGATGTCGATTTCATTTATCGCCACAAGACGGCGGACCTATTCATCGCCGCCGCTGCCATGGGTGCGCATGCGGGCGGCGGTTCTGACGCGGATGTGGACAGGCTTCGTTCGTACGCGTTGAACCTCGGGCTTGCGTTTCAGTTCGAGGACGATCTTCTTGACGGAGATTCGCCATATTCAAGGGAAGAGACCGAACGCAAGGTCGCGGAGCACACTTCGGCGGCGGTTGCCGCCCTGGAAGGTTTGCCGGGTGACGTGTCGCATCTCGCCTCGCTGGCGGAACGCCTTGTCGGAAGGAGTGTGTAGGTCGGGTGAAGCGTCTCGTCTTTGCATTCGTGTCTTTGTGTGCCGTCTGCTCCTATGGACACACGGTGTTCCGCCGTCCTTTCGGACGCGTGGCCAGCATGGATCCGATCCGTGCTGGAGACGTTCTCAGTGCAGAGGCTGTCGCGCTTGTCTATGAGCCGCTTCTTGAAGTTGACTACAAGGCGCGTCCGTACCGTCTGAAGGAATGCGTGTGCGAAATGCCGGAGGTCAGCGCGGATGGTCTCGTCTATGTATTCAGGATTGCGGATGGGCGCAGATTCCGCAATGGCAAGGCCGTGATGGCGTCAGACGTCAAGCGCTGCCTCGACCGGCTTGCGGACAAGTCCAACGCGAGTCCCGGAATGTGGACGATGGATGGCGTGAAGTCCGTGGAGGCTGTCGATGACCGCACCGTGAGGATTACGCTTAAGAAGCCGTCGCACGTGTTTTCGTGGTTGATGGCGATGCCTTTCACCGGCGTTGTAGCCGAGGACGGATCCGGCTCAGGGGCGTACTGGCTCAAGAGCTGGCGCAAGAACCATGAAATGGTGTTCAGCAGAAACGAGGGTTACCGGGAGCCTGTCGCGATTGATGAGATTCGTTTCCCTGTGGTTGACGACGTATCCACGCAGTGGCTCATGTTCCTTGGCGGAGAGCTGGATTTTCTCGGTGCGGTGTCCCGCGACAACTGGGATGCCGTTGTCGGCAAGGACGGCGAACTTCTGCCGCAGCTCAAGGAGAAGGGAATGACGCTGATGAGTTCGTCGTCTCTCTCTGTGTTCTATGTCGGTTTCAACATGAGGGATCCGGTGGTGGGCCCGAACAGAAAATTGCGTCAGGCGTTGAACTGCGCGTTCGACTTCCCGGCGTGGAAGCGTTTCCTGAACAACCGCATCCTTCCGAGCGACGGACCATTGCCGCCGGGGATTTCGGGGAAGCTGGAGACTCCGTTTGCATATGCCTATGACGAGGCTAAGGCTCGAAAGCTTCTTGCAGAGGCGGGCTATCCGGGTGGCACGGATCCGAAGACCGGGCGGCGTCTGCATCTTGAGATAGCGGTCGGCCGCGCCACGCAGGATGCGCGCGAGATGGTGGAGCTGATGGCGTCGTTCTACGATCGCGTCGGCATAGAGCTTGCGGCGCGCTACATGACGTGGGATGCGTTCCTCACGGCTGTGAACGAAGGGCGCACGCAGATGTTCAATCTCGGCTGGATTGGCGACTATCCCGATCCCGAGAACTTCCTGCAGCTGTTCCACTCCAAGAACGTCTCGCCGGGCGCAAACCATTCGAACTACGTGAACCCCGAGTTCGATCGCGCATATGACACAATGGACTGGAAGACAGCGCAGGAGATCGTGCGCGAGGACTGCCCTTGGATATTCCTCTATTCGCCGAAGTCCTATTCCCTGATGTGGAACCGGGTGAAGAACTACATTCCGACCGATTTCTCCTACGGCATGGAGAAGCACCTGCGCTTAAAGTGACTTAAAGCATCGTGGAGGATGGCTGCATTTGTCTGGAATATTGTCATTAGACCTGAATCTGGACGGCGAATATCCGAAACGGGTTTTGTATGCGTGGGACAGCATGTTCGCCGATGAAAATCCTGTCTTGGCGGCGATATGTTCAAGGTTGTACTGAGTGGTTTTGAGCAGATCGTTGACGGCGGCAAATCTCACGTCAAGGATCTGGTCGCGCACAGAACGCTTCAGGATGGAGCGGAACCGGAGCCGCAATAAGCTGTGCGACACCTTTAGGTGCCTGGCAACGTCGGAGGCGGTAATTCCTTCGGTTGCGTGTTCGGAGATGTAGGAGAGGGCCTCTCTTATGAGAAAGCCGACCGGAGGGATCTTTTGCGTGGACGAGCGTTCAATTATGCCTATGGGCGGAATCAGTATAGGGGAAGATGCTCTTCTTTTGCCGCGCATAATGCGGTCGAGTTCATGCGCCGCACGTCTGGCCAGCTCTACGTGATTCGGATGGAGACTTGAAAGCGTGGGGCGTATTCCATTGCATATAATCTCGTCGTTGTCCACGCCGAGAACGGCGATCTGCCTAGGCACATCAATGTCCATCATGCGGCATGCTTCAAGAATCCGAGTTCCGGTAACGTCGTTCGTAGCGAGTATGGCGGCTGGTTTTACGAGCTTTTTTAGCCATACTCCGAGCCTAGATTCCTCATCTCTGAACGTGGAGCAGTTGTGTCCGTGACGCGATAATTCCATGCGAAAGCCTCGCTGGCGGTAGGTTGTCCACCAAGACTTGGTTTCATCTGGAACATAGGCGAAAGAACGGAAATTGCCCTTGCTCCGGAAAAATGCGGCGGCTTTGCGTCCGATGGCAATCTCGTCGTTATGCAGAACGGATATGTGCGGCAGTTCCGGCGGCGGCAATTGCGGCGGAAAGTTGTTCAGTACAAGAGGAATGCCTGATTTCAGCAGTGCCTTGTATCCTGGAGTGACCATGTTGAACCCTGTCAGGATGCCGTCGGTCCCGTCCTTTATGGCATCGCTTATCGTTTCAGGTGTTATTTCATATGGATTGCCCAGCATGCGAATGTTCCAGTCATGTCCTTCATTGATGAAGTTGAATACGCCGATGATGAACTCGCGGGCGGCGACATTGTTGGCGGAGTATGCGACAAGAACTTTCTTCATGCGGGAAGTATACCATAAGGTTATCGTATATATCACATATATGTTGTCGAAAACATCATATCCGTGTCATACGTAAATGATATAATCCGCGTCATGAAACGTTCACTCCATCTAATGCCAGGGCTGATTCTTGTGATTACATCAGTCGTGCCGTGCGTATTGTGTGCTTCAGAAAGCAACCGGGAGACGGTTTTCCTGAATGCAGATGCGACATCGTTTTGGCGTACGGCCACGAATAACGTAATTGCGCTTCCGGTTGATATGCCTGTTCTGGCAACGTCAGCCAAGCTGACAGTGCAGGGCGCAGGCTATCGCCGGGAATATGCAATTGACCGGTCAGGGGATTATGAGATCGTGCTGCCGTCCGCCGATACTCTTCAGAAGGAAAATGTATATGAGCTGACGCTATCCTTCAATGAAGGCACGGAGCGCAAGGCGAAGCTCGGTCTGGTGCAGAGTTACAGCGATTCTGACGGAGAAGGCGCATCTACGTGTGTTTTGGCGCCGAAGGGCGACCGTAAATGGAATGTGGTCAAACGGCGGGCGGTTATGCCGATTCCGTATGGAACAACGTCGCTTTTAGTTAACGGGGCGGAAGTTGAGGATGCCGCCGCAAATGCCCAGGGCTGGTATGCGCTTGCCGCTGCAAGCGGGGCCACTGTGTCGCTTTCGCTCCAAGAGAATGATGTTTCCCGTGATGTTTCCCTTTCTGTCTACGGACCGGGACATTTCGTGATAATCAGGTAGTCAGTGCAACAGAGGAAAAAGAGCCATGAAGAGAAAATCAGTGTTCGTTGCGGCAGTCGCAGCGTTTTCGGTTTTGAATGCCGCCACAATCGATAAGGTGATTATCCGTCAGCAGTGGCCCTGGTCAACGGATGTGAAGGTTGAATACCGCATAACTGATGTGGATTCTCCCGTTGATATTTCCGTTGCGGCATACGATGGTGAGAAACCGTTGGATTCCGCGAAGCTTGCATCATCGATGAAGGGCGATCTTTTCGGAATCGCAAAAGACAATTTCTATTCCTTCACCATTGATCCCGTAAAGGCGTTCGGGAAGAACGATATTGCGGTAATGAACTTCAATGTTCGCCTTTCGACGACACCTTCCGCAGCCAACATGACAGATGTTCTCTACAAGATTGTCGATTTGAACAGCGGTGCGGTCACGGATGTCCGCAGAGCCGATTTCTACGGAGGCAAGTACGGTTCATTCGAGACAAGCTATTCGGCCATCAAGGAAGGGTTTAAGACAGAAATTAAGGCAGAGGATATTCTTATTTGGACGGATGTAACCAACAATCCTATATACAAAACCGACTTTCTTGTTCTCCGTCGCATTCCGGCATCATCATGGGGCTCGTGGACGATTGGAGCATACGGGGAAGGTGCCGGCACTTCTCAAGGTAATATGTCGCCAACGGACTTGGAACATCTTGTGCAGCTGACGGAAGATTACTATATTGGTGTGTTTCCGATAACACAGGCACAATATATGAAGATATATGGTACGTATGGTCGTGCGTTTACTAATGTTGCCGATTATGCTGACCATCTGTATAAACCTGCTTCAGGGATTAAATGGTTTAATGTACGCAGTTACACCAATCGTGGTGTGGATTCCAAGACACAACCTCCGGAGAACGGGAGTTTTTGCGGACTTCTGAGCGCGAAGACGGGACTCGCATTCGATCTGCCAACTGAAGCACAATGGGAATTTGCGGCAAGGGGAGGCGTTACAAATAATTCTCTCTACAGTGATTCTGACTGGACGGCTACGGCTATTGACGAATTGGCTTGGTCGGAAGATAACGTTCTTGCTTCAAGTCAGACTTCAACAGGAAACGCAGGGTATGAAAGTGCTCAAACTGTTGCAGTAGGTCGCAGATATCCCAATGCGTTCGGACTTTATGACACCTGCGGCAACGTTATGGAATTCTGCCTAGATTATTCTGATGGATATTCTTACAAGGTTCCAGAAATTCAGCCAGTTCTTAATCCAAAGGGAGTAGAAATGACCGAAGCTAAGGTAAGTCAGAGCGGATACAAGTATCATGTCATGCGCGGCGGGTCTTATAAGAAAGATCGGTATTATCTGACGACAAGGTCTCGTTTTTCAGACCATGAGAATAATAACGCTGATGACTATGGCTTTCGTATAATCTGCACGATCAATGAGTGATAAATTGAAAACAGAGATGAAAATGAAATTGAAGATGTTTGCATGTGTGGCGGTTTCCTCGGTTGTGTCGTTTGCAGTAGAGACTAACAGTTGGTACTTCGCTAAGGATATTCCCGCTGGTGGATTTCCTCAACGTGCAAGATGGGATGTGAATCATAAGTTCGACATTCCGGAGAACGGTCACGCAACGTTTGATTTTATGTGTTCCAATATTGAGCCTTGTCTTCATTTTACGCTTCATGCGAGAAAGGGATCAAACTGGATTTCTTATTCGTTCACCCCGGATATCGTTTCCGGTGAAAAGAAGACAATAGTTATAGCCCGAAAGGATTGGTGCCTGAAAGAATTGCCGAACGGCAAGTTGGATGATTGGAAGGGTTTCGACGGATTGAGGTTTTCGATATGGCGTGCGGTTGACAAGGCTTTTTCGGTAAAATGCTCGGTCGAGAACTTCACCGTGCATTCTGAACCGGCTCCTGCCGTTCCAAAACGCATTGCCGCCAAACTGCCGCCGCGCAAGGGAGAGCGCCGTCTTGCATGGTGCCATCGTGCTTGGGGTATGTCTGACAAATCAAGTTGGGATTATACGATCCGCAGGTTGAAGAAGAGCGGTTTCACCGATATCATTCCCAATATGTGCCGTCCGGGCGGTGCGTATTATGAATCCAAGGTGCTTCCTGTAATGCCGTATGTCAAGGAACATGGAGATCAGTTGGAGTCCTGCCTTAAGGCCTGCAGGAAGTACGGGGTGAAGTGTCATGTGTGGAAGGTCAGTTGGTATATCGGAAAGCCCGGCGGGTGTGTGGACGGCTTTGTTGAAAAGATGCGTGAAGCGGGGCGCTTGGCTATCGACACTGACGGAAAGGATATAAGATGGATGTGCCCGTCCCATCCCGAAAACCGCAAGGCTGAAATCGATGCCATGCTTGAGCTTGCGGCGAAGGGAGTTGACGGCATCCATTTCGATTTCATTCGATATCGCTGGATGAATATGTGCTACTGCAATACGTGCAAGGGCGAGTTCGAGAAGAAATACGGAGCGGTGCCGTCGTGGCCTAAAAGCGTAATGCTCGATGGTGACTGTCAACGCCTGTCCGACTGGCAGAAGAAGCATGTGCAGTTCCGTTGCGACAATATAACTGCAGTTGTTCGAGAAGTGTCGAAGAAGGTGCGCAAGGAATATCCCGATGTCGCCATTTCGGCAGCGGTGCTTAAGCGTGGCGGCGAAACGGATAAGGCAAGCATGGCGCAGGATTGGGGGTTGTGGTGCAGGGAAGGATATCTAGACTTTGTATGTCCAATGAGTTATGAGAGTTCGCTTCCGTTCTTCAAGCGTTGCATTGAACGCGAACGTGAAAACGCCGCCGGTGTGAAATGCTATCCCGGAATCGGATACAGCGTTATGAGGCCTCGTCGAGATAAGCCCGCCATGCTTGCCGAGCAGGTACAGGCGTTGCGAGATGCCGGATTTGAGGGATTTGCGGTTTTTGACTATACGCCTGTTACCGCCACTGCGCTTTACAATATGTTCAAGGAGTGAGTGTGCGCCGATAGATCGCACGGTGATTTTCCGGGGAGAGATGTTATGGTTGTAGGAAGACGACGGTTCATCGGTTGCATGGGTGCATTGCCCTTGGTCGGCGGGATGGCGGCGTTTGCTGAAGAGAAGCCGCTTTTGCGCATGGGCGTGCTGACCGATACCCATGTCGGTGAGACGAAAGCTTCGTGTCGGCGGGTGAAACTGGCATACCGGCTTTTCAGGAATCATGGCGTTGACATGATCGTGAACGTCGGAGATGTGGCGGATTATCACTATCCTAAGGGGTATAAGGCATATCGTGAAACGGTGAACGAGGTATATGCGAAAGTTGCCGCCGCCGACCGTCCGAAAGAACTCTTCGTTTATGCCGGGCATGATTTCTTCAGATACAAAAACTCATCGAGAAAGGATTGGCATCGGCATGCCACAGCGGCGTTTGCCGATATGCAGCGGCTTATCGGCGCATCCAACGGTCCGTACGCTCAAGGCTCAATCAAGGGCTTCCCGTATGTGGTGCTCCCGCAGACGATGACCGAGGGTCTGGATCTGGCGCGTTGTGAACGGATGATTGCGGATGCGGCGGCGGCAAATCCCGGCAAGCCGGTGTTTGTGTTCGCTCACATCCCGCCGGCAAACACGACACGCTCCGGGCGCGGACATCCTGAGAAGACGAAGATATTCAGCAAGTATCCGCAGGTGGTGAACATTTCCGGACATACACACGGTTCGCTGTCTGACGAACGCGCGATATGGCAGGGAGCGTTTACGTCGGTCAACGCGGGGTGTCTCCAGAACTGGGGTGACGGGCGCGACGGCATCGTCGGAAACAGTGTCCGGCGCATGAACAACTACGGCGTGCTGATCGTGGACGTGTATGCGTCGCGGATTGTGTTTCGCCGATTTGACGTGCGCGATGGCGAAGAGTACCATGCGGAAAATCCGTGGGTGGTGCCGTGGCCGTTCGATCCGGCGACGGCACCGTATGCGTTGGAGCGGCGCAACCGGAATATGCCGAAGCCGGCGTTCGCGCCGGATGCTTCGCTTAAACTTTCATCCCTGAAATCGGGCGGTGGCGTGATGCTCACTGTGCCGACGGCGGCCGGTGAGCCGCGTCCGTTTGCGTACCGTGTGCGATTGGAGCGCCGCGAGGGCGGCGGCATATGGCGGTTGCATGCCCGCCGTGATTTCTTCGGCGATGCGTGGCAGCGCGCGTCTGAACGTCCGGAAAAGTATGAGATGGAATTTTCCGATGCCTATTTCTGTGAGGGCGGCAAATACCGCTTCCGGGTCTCGCCGGTGAATTTCATAGGAGAAGAGGGCAAGTGTGTTTCATTGGAGTACGACGCTCCGGCGTCGGAGTCGGCATCAGTTGTGTGGGAGAGTGCTGATCCGATGAAGGATTGTCCGTTCCTCTTCGGTCTCGCAGGGAAAGGGGCGGTGCCGCGCAACGGAGATTTTTACGAAATGGACGGGCGCGATGCGCGGCTGGTGTTTCCGAAAGATGTGTGGAGAGGGGCTAAGGGCGCGAGATTCCGTTTTGTTGCCGATATCCATACGGTTCAGGAGAATCTGCCGACTTGGACGCTGGTTCTGCGCAATCCAAAGCCGCTTAAGAATGCCATGGGACGCATATCCACGCCGCCCGGCGATTTGGGTATGCTTCGATATGTGCTGGAATTTGAAAAATCTCAGTCAAATCACGATTACTATCTGCTGCTACGTGAAGGATGCGCGGGAAAGATCCGTTTCGGGAGTATCCGCATAGAACAGGTGCGGTAGGTTTCCCGGCAGTGGATTCTTCTGCAGTATGGCCTTCACCGGTAGGGTTTTCTGCGGTTGGATGAACGGCTCTGGCATTTTCAGGGGTTCAGAATATCGTGCCGCCATTTCTCCGGAGTGGTGTTGAAATGAGCGGAGAACATGTGTGCAAAATATTGAGGAGAAGGATATCCGCATTGATCTGCGATCTCCGCCGCCGTAAGAGATGTTTTCTTAAGAAGCCTGCATGCCGCCTCGCGCCGGTATCTTATGATTTCCTGCTGGACGCTCGTCCCCAGCTCCTTGCGAAATGCCTTCCCTACGGTTGTGTGGGAATATCCGAGATGGGCGATTACGTCATTTGCGGAAATCCCGTTGCCGATGTGGCGGCGTATGTACACAAGCGCGTCCGACAGCCATGGCGTTTGGGTGGGATAGAAGTCGGTGGAAGTCCTTTCGATGACACCTGTCGGCTTGTGCAACGTGGACATAGGCGGAGGGGACGAGGGATTTGAAAGCATTGAGTCCAGTGTTCCTGCGGCACTTTGTCCAAGAGCGAATGCATTGGTGTCGATGCTCGACAACGGGGGGCACGAAAACGTGCAAAGAACCTTGTCGTTATCCACTCCGAGTACTGACACTTCCCGGGGGACGTTTATCTTGGCTTCGGTACAGGCTTTAAGGAACTGAAACGCGCGCATGTCATTGCAGCAGAACACGGATATGGGTTTTGGAAGTGACTTCACCCATTTTCGTAGCGACATGGCATCGGAACATAAATCCATCCGTTCGTTCCGCACCGACGTTTCCTTCAGGTTTCCGCCGCTTCCGTCATACATTATGCATGACCCGCCAGACTCGGCCACTGCTTTTTGAAATGCTTTGCCTCTTGCTTCTGAAAAGCGCAAGCCGGGGAATCCGCAGAAGGCATAGCGGGTGAATTTGTGCTCGTTAAAGAACCTGGCGGCGCATTCAGCGATAGCGCAGTCGTCGAGACGGATGAAGGGTATTCTGCCTATATCGTTTCTCCCGTATGTATCTATCACCGGTTTTTTCGTCTTGATGAGCGCATTGGCGGTCGCATCGTCCATCACGCGTACGATGAAGCCGTCGAACCGCTTGATGTTCGCTGGGTCGGCAAGCGTCTTCGGGTCTATGGATTCCAGCCTCCAATCGGTGTGGGCAAGTGCATAATCGGCGATTCCTTCAATCATGGAGCGGCCATGCGCCCTGTTCGTCTCTACCTGAACGGCAATGGTGATTTCCTTTTTCATTACCTGCGAAGATATCAAAGCATTTCGGAAAAAGCAATTGAAAACTTCTTATATGGCAATATGCCTTGATTGCACCGTGTGATTAAATTTGAGGCGTTCTTGCCTTTGCTCCGGCTTCACAAAACGGATGCGGGCGAGATGGCGGCGATGAAGGCGCGGGTGCAGATGGGTTTAGGGCTTAGAGTTGGGTGGTTTTCAGCAGTTGTGTCCGGATGGCGATGGAAACGGCCTCGGTTCGTGAGGAGGCTCCAAGTCGTGAGAAAATTACCCGCAGATGGGCGTTGACGCCGTCTGCGCCGATGCCCATGATGTCGGATATCTCCTTGGTGGTCATGCCTTTGGCTGCATGCGCAAGCACTTCGATCTGCCTAGGGGACAGCACCGGTTTTGGTGGATAGGCATCCAGATGGCTCTGGATTTCATTGCTGACTACGCGTTTCCCGGCAGCGGCGTTTCTTACCGCCGCTATGAGCTGTTCGTGGAGCGTATCCTTCACGATTACGCCTGCGGCTCCTGCATCAAGCGCCTGGCGCACTTCATCGGCTGTGCCGAACGTGGTTAGAATCAGTATTTTCGCATCAGGGTTCTCGGCAC
>SUVZ01000377.1 GCA_015061765.1 Lentisphaerota bacterium | reverse complement strand
TGGATCATAAAGACCACAAAAACAAGTACAGAACGATTCGCCATAACTTGCTTTACATTATACCAAAAAAGCCATCCGTCATGAGATGGCTTTTAGTCAATTAACTGTTGCCGCTATTTCCTCTTCGGCATCGGGATCTTGATGGGGTTGGTCGGGCCGCGCTCCTTGTCGGCCTTTACCTGCTCCCATATCGCCTTTTGATATTCGTTTGTAGGTGCAGGTGCCCAGCCTTCTTGACAAGCAACGATGTAAGGTATGCGGCGCTCTTTTTTGACACCAAAACGCTTCCACATCTTCTGCATTTTTGCCATGTTCATGGGCTGGATGTAGGGATGCATATTTGCGTCTATTTCGGCTAGCGTGTAGTACGGCTGCATCATGTCGTTTTCCTGTGCCGAAAATCCAACACCGCCGATGAATCCCATAGCTCTCCACATCTCCTTAGATACGCGCATCTCTGGCGCAGACGGATCCGACCCGCCCTTGAGCCTATCGGCGTTGACGATGCCTATGCGTTCTTCCGGAAACACCGAAAGAGCCGGGAGCTTCGCCTCGTTGTCCACCACCACTACAACCATGAGAGACTTGCGATCTTCCATCAGTTTGCGGGCGAAATCAAGCGGACACTCCTTGCCTCTCGCTTTCTTGTCGAAATTGACATCGAGATGCGTGCCGAGCTTGTAGAGTCGCGCCACCTCGTTTACCGTGAGAGTTGGCTTTGCGCGTCCGTCAACGAGCAAGGTCAGCGGGCCTTCCGCCTTCTGCTGAAGGAATCCACCGGTCTTCTTCAGCACACGCTGATCTCGAGCCTTGTACTGTTCAAGGGTGTACTTGCCGTCCTTGGGAACCGGCTTTCCTGTAACAGGGCTGATGTACTCCTCCTCCGCGAACGCGACGGAAAGAGCGGCTGCCGCCACAATAACAAAGATCTTTTTCATTGCTGTTTCTCCTGATTGGAAGTTGAGTTTTCGGAAATGTTGTCAAAAGCATTCTGAACATGGGCAGGCAACATAATCGGCTTATACCCTTTCTGCTCCATGAGTTTATTGGCGGCCTCTGCCATTTCCTTTGCTTCTGCCAATTTACCCTGTTTCACAAGCTTCATCACCTCGCCAAGTCCCATTGCGCGGGTTTGACGCTGTTTCTTTTCGAAGGAAGCCAATTCATTGACGAAATCGTCGAACTTGCCGCCCTGTTCCATGAATTCAAGTGCGGTGCAGCGCATCTCGTCGTAAGCCTTGAGCTTGGCCATTTCCTCCTCGGTCTCATCACCGATAGGCTCATACTTCTTGAGGAGCATCTTCTTGACGTCACTTTCATCCAGTCCCGTTAGAAAAGCTGGAATGAACGCGCCTCCCTCCACAGCAAGACCCAGGAAGTTCGCCTCAAACGCGGTATGGAACAGCTTGCGAGGAGTGATGTCCCTGAAATTCCCCAGATGATCGCACTCATACGTATGCCCATAGGCATGAACCTTGCGAGTTTCCCCCGGTTTTGGCGTCGGGAACGTGAGAATCTTACCGTCAGGCAATTGGAGCTGTCCTGGCTTCTTTACATACTCTGGCTTTTCCGCTTTAGGAGGTTTTGGCGCAGGATTTGCTGTCTGAGCCTTTACCGGAGTCTTTTCTTTAATCTTAGTCTTGACGGGCGTTACGGCTTTGGGCTTCTCCCCCTTAACAGTCACCTCATTCTGCCGCCCAAGGAAACACCACAAAACGCCGCCTAGAGCAACGATACCGGCAATAATCCATATCACCTTACCGCCCAAGGCTTTGCGCTCTTCGCGCCTCTGCGTCTTAGCGTTGGAAACTTTGCCGCCTTCCTTGACGCTTATCGGCGCAACGCCCTGCGCCTTGCACTTCGCAACGCACTCACTGCGACTTGCCGCCTCGATGCACTTCTCGCACATCTTGCCGTCGATAGCTCTATATTTAACTGTGAAGGTCATAAGATAATGGGGAATGGGGAACAGGGAATGGGTGATGAGATATGGGAGTTGTTACATACAACTCTTACCAGACTGTTATGTTTTGATGCTATGGCTTAGGCAAGGGAGCCTTCATCGCGCAGATGATGCGCAACATGCACAATGCCTACTTCATGCAATTCATCGTCCACAATGTAGAAAACATTGTAGTTCCCTACGGACAATCTTCGAACACCCTGTATGGCAAATCGTGGATCTCGCGCCAACGGCGCACGGTAAGGCATTTCCCGAAGAGAAAGTATTGACTGCTCAAGCCGATCCAAAAGACGAATCGCATCTGGGATATTCCTTAGATGATGCACAACATATGCGTAGATTTCGTCAAGCTCGACCTTGGCTTCGGGTTGTATAGCCACCGAAAAGATCATAGAGCATACTTCTTACGAAGTTCTGCAAAGACCGCTTCGGCATCTTCACCGTTGCCACGATGGAAAGAGTCGATTCCGGCTTGTATCTTGCAAGCCTTTTCGTTTGAATAGAACACCTCTGGCACACAAAATCTCGCCTCGGCATTCTCGATTCGCTCTTTCAGTACTGCAGTCATTTTATTTCCTTAAAACACCGCAATGATACCATAGCCAGGATTTCAAAGTCAAGGCCCGCCCGCACAAGCGGACGGGCCTTTCTTTCAGTTAATAGTGGATTAGCACTAACGCTAACTGCTAACCACTAACTACTGAATTACGCACGGCGCCGACGAAGCGCGAGGGCGCCAAAACCGACGAGCATGAGAAGACCAGAGGTCGGCTCCGGAACTGCACCATAAGTAGCCCAGTTGGCGGAGTTGTTGAGGTATGTAGACTGATTGGCTGCTGCAAAAGCTACAGTAGCTGCAGTAGAAGCAAATGTCTTCGTCAAGCCACTAGCACCTGAAACGACTGCATATTTGGTGGTACCAGACGTAAGCGTAGCAGAATCGAACACCACGTAAAATGCGGTGTAAGTTCCTGCATCGAGTGTCTTTCCGGAATTCGCAGCGAGAGTATTTGCGGTTCCATTTGCTGCAACAGTTCCAGAACCAAACGCATAACTAGAGACATCTGTGCCGGCATCCAGAAGTGCCGTAATCGTAGCGATGTCCGTTGCGCCATTCTGTCCTTCAACGAAGAACATATACGTGTCACCAGCAAACGCATTTGCACCTGCAAGTGTCCAGCCGACTGCGGCGGCCTGCGTGTAGGCGGCGAGCATCGCGCAAGCCGCAAACATAATCAGTTTTTTCATTTTCATTTTCCTTGTTTTGTTTATTGAGGGCGACACCATGCCACCCTCAAAATCGTTTCAATTAGAGAGAGAACGGTGCATCAATCGTAATGGAGAGACCAGCAGCGCAGTTGATCACAACGCCACGACCGGGAGCAATGGAGTATGTTGCCTTATTTCCATATGCATCACCCCAATAGTAAGTTGTTTCTGTCCCCGTCAAATCCATAGACGGATCGCAGTAAACAAATCCTGCATCTGCGACAACTGTAGGAAGGCCTTCCCAGATATCAAATGTTTCTGTACCCCAACCAATACTGCCAGCGTCGCCATCGCTAAGCTTAATAGCCTGGATGTCAATTGCAGAAGGGAAAGGATTACCCGTGAAGTTGTTATCGGCAATAGTGGTGAACGAAACCTGCTCATCGGAAACTTCACCAGATGTTTTGATTTCAAGATCTGCCGCACAGTTAATCACAACAGCCTGTCCAGGAGCAATGGAGTATGTTGCCTTATTTCCATATGCATCACCCCAATAATAAGTTGTTTCTGTCCCCGTCAAATCCATAGACGGATCGCAGTAAACAAATCCTGCACCTGCAACAACTGTAGGAAGGCCTTCCCAAATGTCAAATGTTTCCGTACCCCAACCAATGCTACCAGCACCGCCATCGCTAAGCGCAATCGACTGAATGTCAGCTGTGTTGTAGCCGATGTCAGAGAACGGGATGGTGACAAAGTTGTTGTCAGAGCCAGAGGTCGCACCATTGTAGCCGACCACGTTGGCGGACTCGAGAGCGAACGCGCCCATACCGGCGACGGCCGCTGCTGCAAAAATAAGTTTCTTCATTTTTCTAATCCTTTTACTGTGACGCAGCACAGCTAAATAGAAGTGTCTTACGGGTGGATGCTTTGAGTATTCTGATATTCAAGAATGTTTTAAACGATGCCGGATCGTGAAATGCGCAGAATGAAGGTTTGCTGAAAATCTCCGTCCACGATTGAAATATCGGTACAATTCCGCATTTTAAATTCCACTAAGAAGGAGAGAAATGAAAATAACGCCCTCAATACAAATGG
>SUVZ01000376.1 GCA_015061765.1 Lentisphaerota bacterium | reverse complement strand
GTGCTGACGGTCTATGATGAGCCATCGAGGATATTCCAGGCTTTGGCGGCAGGGGCGAACGGCTATCTGCTCAAGCGGACAGAGCCGGCCGAGCTGCTGTCCGCCATCCGCGAACTCCATGAAGGCGGTTCACCCATGAGTGGGTCGGTGGCCCGCAAGGTGGTGCAGTCATTTCACAGGATGGGAACATCTAATGATGAGAGTGAAAATCTCTCCCCTCGCGAAGCTGAGATCCTTCAGTTCCTTGCTGAGGGATATCTGTACAAGGAAATTGCCGAAAAGTGCTCCATCGGAATCGAAACCGTCCGAACATACATTAAACGCATCTACGACAAGCTTCATGTCCGTTCCCGGACTGAAGCTGTCGTAAAGCATCTCAAGGGAACGTAAAGTGTGTCCCCATAAAGGGGGACTTGTTATTGCCGGTTGCATCTTGTATCATAATGTCGCTTTTTACCAAAGAAAGGGCAATTGGCATGAAATTAAAATTAGGACAAAAAAAAAATGCGTTTAGTCTTTTGTTCGTCGCCGGAGCGGCTTTTGCCGGGGTGGCGTACGGTGCTCCTTCCGTAAAGATAGAAAGCGTAGCGCAACGATGGCCGTGGAACAACAAGGTGGACATCACATATTCCATAATCGATGGACAGGATGTTTCGGTTCCGAAATACTATCGCCTCGTTTTCACCGCCAATATCGACGGAAAAACGTACACAATCGACGGTGTGCATGACGTAGGGGCGAGTGCTGCAACAGGCACGAATACCGTGACATGGACCGCTCCGTCTGGAATCAAGACCGACAACTTTTCCGTGTCCGCCGCGATGTATACCGCTGAGATCCCCAGCGGCAACGACTACATGATTGTGAATCTGGAGGATGGCACAATCACATATGAAGGGCTTCTCGCTTCTCAGGATGCGTCCAACGCCCGTTACAATACCGACAAATACAAAGGTGATTTTCTCGTTCTGCGCAAAGTGGCGGCAGGTGGATCGTATCCTACAGGACATGGAAACTTTCCCAATCACAACAGTCCGAAAGTCTGGAAAACCGACCGTGACTACTA
Source organism: Lentisphaerota bacterium (assembly GCA_015061765.1). The sequence goes on along the minus strand of SUVZ01000376.1, from coordinate 3,208 downwards.
TATCGGCATTTTTGCGGTGACACGTACGCAGTACGGGAAGCTGGGTCTTGACGATCCGTGCAACGGACATACGGTGTACGATGACAGCCCGTTGGCGTATCGTCCTGTAGAACACATATCTTGGAACGATTTGAGGACGGCGATACAGCCAAGCGATAAGATCCCCGCCATAACCGTTCCCGATTCAGGCACATTTTTCCAGCGGCTGAACTTTCTGACGGGCAACAGATTTGGATTCGATCTGCCGACAGAGGTGATGTCCGAAATCGCCGAACACGCAGGAACAACGACATATTACTATTGGGGGGATGTGATATCCGACGATTACGATGAATATTTTGTAGGCAAACGGAAGAATCCCGCAGATCCGTCAAAGACTGTGGAGTACATTATGCCGGTGGGATCAAAAAAGCCTAACGGCTGGGGCTTGTACGATGTTCTCGGCAACAATAAGGAGTGGTGTCTTGATGATGCTTCCCGCGTCAATCTAGCAGATGCTCCCGATCCTTGGACTCCAGCAGATGGTGATGACAGCGTTGCCGGAAGCAGTCGTCGAATGTATGCGAATTACGGCGGCAGCAATGCGGCAATAGGCGATACATGGCGCATATCCAATCGCTTGGCCGCAAAAATCAGTAATGTATATTCTCATATGGCACCCAGTGAGCCGCCAACAAAAGCAGATTGGATTTACGGTTTTCGCGTTGCGTATATCGTAAAGTGATGAATTTTACGGTGGAGGATCTGTCATGTTATCTAAATTCGGATTGTTCATAACAGGATTGGCATGTGCGTTTGCGCTGCATGCGGAAGAAAACCCCGTTGCCGTTTCGGAGGCTTTTGAGGCAAGCCTCGATACGATTGAATACGGAGCGCATTCCGTGACGAGTATTGAGTCGCCTGTTGAAATCTACGGATTCAAGGGCGCTGCCATCGTTGCGAGAAACATTGACAGCGGTGTGACGGAAACGGTAGTGGCTGATGCGGACATGGCGGGTTACATTGATTGGACACCGTCTGCGGGCGGAATTTGGGAGCTTTCCAATACACAGGACGGTACGGTGAGATTTACGGTAAGGTATTCGCTCTTCGGCAATGCGGGGCAGGGAGACGGAAGTGCTGAGAATCCGGTCAAGATCGTGGACTTCACAGAAGTGAAAGATCTTGCCGAAAACGATTCTGACGGTTTCGCCTTTGTGCTTCTCAACGGCGAAGCGTGGTCTGCTGACATGGAACTTCCTGCGGGATTTTCCGTTTCCGACATTGGAGATGGAAAGTATATGCTGGAGGTCTCTTCCGACGACAAGGTATATTCCTCTTTGTCCAAACGCTCGGTGCTTTACACCGACGGGGCAGGTCCAAACAGGCAGATGCGGATTCGTGAGACTCGTCACGTATCGTATTCCGGCGACAACTGGCTGGGCAACGGGCAAGCCGGATCCGTTGTTGCGATGGTTTCGCCATCCGGAACGTCAGACGAGCGCCAGCACACCGGCACGGGATTTGATATCTTCGCTCCCACGGAGAAAGGTCGATGGAACATGACCTTGGAATCCGAAACCATCGAATTCTCCGCTTTTGTCGACGTGCTGGGCTGGGGAACTGCGATATCCATACGGTGATAAGGCTGGAGCGCAGTAAATGAGAAAAGGCATTGCGATCGCTCGGGACATGATTGAGACGGCAGGCCCGGCATCTTCTCTGAAAATGGCGGTCCATACAGGTCCGCGCGGTCTTTTGGCGGACGGAAGTGACATTGCGATTGTAGATGTAGCGCTTGTTGACAAGGAGGGGCGAACCCTTCCGTTGGCTGGTGATCGTGTGAGCTTCCGCATTTCCGGCCCGGCGAAATTCATGGGCGGCTGGAACTCCGGTACGTTCGGCGAGAAGTCCCCCGTAGGTAAAGACTGGGTGAATCTTGAATGCGGAGTCAATCGCGTGTTCGTCAAAGGCGGGCGCAAGCCGGGTATCGTCACGCTCACGGCTACATGCGGAAGGTTTTCCGCCAAGGCAATTTTTGCAACGCGTCGCATCCCGGTGCGTGATGGCGTTTCTGTCATGCGTCAGCAGGAGAGGGAAATCAACGCACTGGACTACACCGTTCATGAAACGCATGCTCCGGCGCGTGATCTAATGAAGGTTTCCGGCGCATCGGAATACGATATTTATGTGAATGGAGTGGAGGTGGATTTCGGTGATGCGGCCAAGCCGTTTAAACCTGATGTGGCTACCGGCGTGTGTGCAAACTTGTTGCCGGTGCTTAATGCGGTGAAGAAGAGCGGCGCGGAATTTTCGTTTTGGTTTTATCCAAAGGGACAATCAAGGGATGTGATGTATCTTAGGAAGATGGGGCTTTCCGAGCGGTCTGTGATTTCAATGAAAATACGCAATAAGAAAGTGGATGTGGTTTCCGGTTCGACCGAGATATTTGAAAACGGTGGCAAGGTCCGCAATCTTACGAATTTTGAATTCGCCGGCTCTGATTCTGGAATGGCCGGAGAATTGGTGTACGTCCTCGGATATATTCCCGGCGTTGAGGTGCGTACGGATGATAAAGCCCACAAGGTCCACATAACGGTCAATTGCGGCGTGGCAGTCCGCGGAAAATAGATATCTTCAGACAATTCTTGCGATTTGAAAAAGGAAAACGAGCATGAAGACAGTGACATCATCAATAAAGACAGTGGCCATCGCTGCTGTTGCGATGGCAAGCGGCATCTGTGCCGCCTGGTCGGAGAGGGTTGATTCCCCCGACGGCAGCGTGAAAGTATGGATCAACACAAGGGGCAAGAGACTTTCATGGAGCCTGAACCGGAAAGACGTGAAGATATTCACGGATTCCGAGATCGGACTGGAATTCAAGGGGCAGAAGCCGTTCGGCGAGTTTAAGCTTATCAAGCGGACAGGGAAATTCATCGATTCGACCTGGGAGACGCGTTTGTACAAGAAACGCATGGTCCGTGATTTCTGCAAACAGATGACGCTTCAGCTCGAGGAGATCAAACCGCCACACAGGAGATTGGATCTGTATGTGCGGGCGTATGACGGATCCGCCGCCATCAGGTACGGAATCCCCGAACAGGATGCGTTCAAGAAATTCACTGTGTCAAAAGAAAAGACCTCGTTCCGTTTTGTCGGCGATCCTTCGGGCTGGTTCACGGTCTATCCGAAGCACAAAGATTCGCAGGAACAGCAGTTTATTCAGCGT